>NZ_JBSGBN010000033.1:0-77905 GCF_053601275.1 Streptomyces sp. NPDC004752
ACCGAACGAATCCTCTACGGCAGTGACCACTGCTTCACACCCCCGGCCGCCATCGCGGCGCAACTCGCCTCCATCGAGGCGGCACCCCAGCCGGAGGACGACACCTGGCGCACACTGACGACCCGCAACGCCTACCGCTTGTTCCCCCACCTCACCGAAACCGCCAGTAACCCGCCTGAGCATGCGAGGTAACCCCCTGGTTCAGAGCAGAACGGGGTTCACCTGCTGCCTGACCTGATCCACCGCCACTTGACAGTGCAGACCACTATGGGGGCAACGAGCATGGCCAGCATCCACAAGCCCACGCTCGCCGGCGAGTAGATGTAGTAACGCCACTGCTCTGGCAGGGGCGACGGCGCGAGCAGGAGCACGATCAGCGCGGCCCACGTGACCAGTACTGCTGCCGCCATGCGTGCTGCCACCATCCCTCTCAGCCCTCTCCGCGACTGCTGGTCCCTTGGAGACGAATGATAGGGCCCGCTGTCTGCCTGCCTGCAGTGCCGTCGTCACGCCAGGCGGCGAAGCAGTAGTACGTGGCCCCTTGGTGGCCTGTGGCTGAGGTTGCAGGTCTGTCACTCCCCGCCCGATCACCGCGTAGCGGGCGGCACCGGTAGCCGGTCGCGGTCGGGGCGGCTGGCGGCACTCGCAGGGGTGCCGGTGCGTCGTGCGGGCCGGGAGTAGTGGCGCCGCAGGAGCGCGACCCCCAAAGCGATCAGGACGACAAGGGCTATCGCGGGGCCGCTCATGGTGAGGAGGTGCTGGAGGGAGGTTGCGGCGGCGTATCCGGCGCCGGCCTCGGCTGTCGCCCAGAGGAAGGCGGCGGTGAGGCTGTAGGGGGCGATGCGGTGGTACGGGAGGTGGGCGGCGCCGGCGAGGTACGGGGTGAGGGTGCGCAGCACGGGCAGGAAGCGGGCGAGGAAGACGGCCCGGCCGCCGTGCCGTGTCATGAGGGCTTCGGCCCGGTCCTGGGCGGTGGCCGGGATGCGGTGGCCGAGTGGGCCGGTGTGCAGCCGGTGGCTGAGGAGGCGGCCGGTGCGGTGGGCGAGGAAGTCACCAAGGGCAGCACCTGTGGCCGCGACCGCGATGACGAGGAGCAGGTTGATCTGTCCGGTGCGGGCGAGTGCGCCGACGGTCAGCAGCAGGGTCAGCGTGGGGACGAACGCACCGATCACGAGGATCATTTCGGCCAGCACGGCCGCGGCCACCACCGCGTAGGTCAGGGCCGGCGGCAGGTGGCCGAGGCCCTGGATGATCGAGTTCACCGTCACGACTCGCCGCCGTGCCGCGCCGGGTGGTCGGCTGCCTCGGACCGGGGGCGTTGCAGGTGCCAGACGTGGGCCGGGGGCAGGTTGGCCCAGACCGTCCAGCGTCCGGTGGCGTAGGCGCGCTGGTAGCCGGTCATGATCTCGTCCACGGCGGCGTGGCGGCGCAGGGCGGCGCGGGAGGCGGTCAGGGTGCGGGCGGTGCGGGTGCCCAGGTAGGCGTAGTAGGCCAGCGTGCCACCGGGGTGCAGAAGATCCATGAAGCGGGCCATGATGCGCTCGACCTGCTGCGGCGGGAAGTTGGTCAGGGGCAGGCCGGAGATGATCACGTCGTACCGTTGGGTGGTGTCGAGCTGCTCGACGCAGGTCTGGTGCACGGTGGCCTTGCCGGCGTGACCGGCGAGGTGCGGGTGGGTGGCGACGAGGTGGTCGAGTCGGGCGGTGAAGCGCGGGTTGGGCTCCACGATGTCCAGGTGACTGCCGCCAGAGAGGTGGGGGATCAGGACGCGGGTGACGGCGCCGGTGCCGGCGCCCGCCTCCAGGACCGTCAAGGGGCGGGACGGTTGCGCGCGCAGCGGGCTGGTCAGGGCGCGGGCCAGGGCTTTGCTGCTGGGGGCGATGGCTCCGGTGGTGCGCATGTCGCGTGCGGCCTCGATGAGGAACATCCAGCCTTCGGCGTGGCGCTGGGCCAGGACGCGGTCGTGGGAGGTGGTCCAGTCGTTCATGGAGGGAACGCTAGAAATCCCTGTGCACCAGCGGATCCGTCGTTGTGCGTCCGGGTCCCCCTACGAAAGTAGGGGGTGAGCGTGCCCGATGGTCGAGGGGAGCGTCGGCGGGCGCCGCCTAGGCTTGCACGAGTGAAGACAGGCAGCAGCGTGGGACGGGCAGCCGTCTACGGACGTGTGGGACTCGTGGCGTTCGGCGTGCTGGTGACCGCCTCGAAAGGCGACCCCGTCAGCGGCGGCCGGTATCTGGCCCCGGTGATCGCCTCTGCACTGGTGTGCGCGGTGGTTTTGCTGGTGCCGCGCTGGCAGCGGTCCGTGGCGCCGTGGGTGGTTGCGGCCGTCACCGCGTGGTGGGGCTCGGTCACCCTCTTTCTGCTGGCCGTGGTCGTGTTCGACCTGGCGATGACGCGCCGGATACGCGCGGCAGCCGTCTGCGTGGCTGTCGCCCTCGGCGCCAACGTGCTCGGATATCCGCCGACCCGGTGGTGGGTGGACCGCGGCTATGTGGCCGTGGCGGTGTCGTTGACGTTCGCCTTCGTCGTCGGGCTGTGGCTCGGCAACCGCCGACGCCTGGTGCAGGCGCTGGCCTCCGAGATGGACCATCTGCGCGTGGAGGCGCAGTTGCGCGAAGAGGCCGCACGGGTGGCAGAACGGTCCCGTATCGCGGCCGAGATGCACGACGTGCTCGCCCACCGCCTCAGCCTGATCGCCCTTCACGCCGGAGTACTGGCCACCAAGCGGGACGCACTGTCTGACCCGGTGGTCGAGCGACTCGGCCTGCTGCGCACCGCATCCACCGAAGCCCTCACCGATCTGCGCCAGGTGCTCGGAGCCCTGCACGAACCCGACACCACACGGGCGGATGCCGCACTCACCCCGGCCCTCAAAGACGTCCACGAACTCGTCGACGAAGCCCGCACCGCCGGCCAACGCGTCGACCTGACGACACAAGGCCGACCGGAGCAGGCCCCCACCACCCACCGCCTGGCCGTCTACCGCATCGTCCAAGAAGCACTCACCAATGCCCGCAAACACGCCGACGGCGCCGCCGTGACTGTACGCGTCGCCTACCGACCGCCCGCCACCCTGGTCGAGATCACCAACACCGCAGGCACCACCGACAGCACCGCGGCTGCCCCCGTCGACTCCGGCTACGGCCTCATCGGCCTGCGCGAACGGGTCACCGCTCTGGGCGGCCACCTGAACGCCGGCCCCTCCGGCGCGGGAGCCTGGCGCCTGGCCGCCCGCATCCCCCAGCCCGCCGCCCCCGCACAGAACGGCACCACCGAATGATCCGCGCCATGATCGTCGACGACGACGCCCTGGTCCGCCTCGGCCTGGCCGACCTCCTCGACGGCGACCCGGACATCCAAGTGACCGCCCAGGCAAGCGACGGCCTCCAGGCCATCGAGCAGGCCACCGCCCACCGCATCGACATCGCCCTCGTCGACGTCCGCATGCCCCGCATGGACGGCATCACCGCCACCACCCGGCTGCGCGCCCTGCCCCACCCCCCGAAGGTGATCACACTGACCACCTTCGACCTCGACGAATACGTCTACAACGCCCTGGCCGCCGGAGCCGACGGATTCCTCCTCAAGGACACCGACCCGACCGAAATCCTGCGCGCCGTCCACCTCGTGGCCGCAGGCTCGGCCATGCTCCACCCCACCGCCGCCCGACGCGTCATCGACCGCTACCACGCCACCGACCAACCTCGGACCGCCGCAGCCCAGGCCCAGCTCGAACGGCTCACCCCACGCGAGCGCGACGTCCTCGCACTGCTCGCCCAAGGCGACACCAACGCCGACATCGCCACCCGCCTCGCCATGCGCGAAAGCACCGTCAAGGCCCACGTCAGCCGCATCCTGGCCACCCTCGACGTCACCAACCGCGTCCAGGCCGCGCTTCTCGCACGCGACGCGGGACTCACTCTCTGACCTGTATCCATCAAGATCCATCAAGCGGCTCGCATCGTGCTCGCCTGAGACGTCCATCCGCGCTGGCCGACCAACGCAACAGGTGGCCGAGTTCCGCCGCTGCCGTGTCATCGAGATCCGCGATGGCCACGACGTGCTCCCGGGGACCGACGATCAAGGTGCCGAGATTCATCGGACCGACGACGTGGTTCACCACCCACGCAGCGGTCTCGTGCAGGACACCCCCGGGCAACTCCCGGCGCCCGGTCAGAAGGTCACACCCAAGACACCCCGTCACATCCACGCGCACCAGCCTATACAGAGCCCGCAGCGATGATGTCGAGAGCCAACCTGGTTGCTGAATCCGCCGGTTGGCCTGAGTCCGCCGGCCGCCAGGCGCTGCGGGTGCTGGCACACCTGCGTCTGGGGCACACCTACGCGCAGCTCGCGGCCGGGTTCGAGGTGGGCGTGAGCACGCTGTACCGGTACATCACGGAAACCGTCGGACAGCTCGCGGTGCGGGCGCCCGACCTCGCCACGACGGTGACGGCCGCCGCGGCGAAGGCATTCGTGATCCCGGACGGGACGCTGCTGCCGATCGACCGGATCGCCGCGTGGTCTTGCATACCGCGTGCTTGAAGTAGTTGACCCAGCCGCGCAGAATCGAGTTGATCCTCTTCAGCACGGTCCCCGGGTCCTGCTGCGACGTTCTGTTCGTCAGGGCACGGATCTTGTCCTTCAGTTGCCGGATGGGCCTCTTGGCAATGAAGGTATGGACGCACCACTTGTTCGAGCCTCGCTTGCGGCGCCACTGGATGTGCAACCCAAGAAAGTCGAACCCGTCCGGCATGTGCACAATCTGAGTCTTGGCCGGTGACAGCCTCAGCCCGAGAGGGTGCAGTACATCGGAGATGCCCTCGCGCAGACGGGCGACGTCATCACGGCTGCCGCCGACCAGGACGACGAGGTGAGTCGGCGGCGTATATCTCACCCGCCGCCGCTTTCAGAACCGTGCGGGAGCCTCTCGGCTCACACGGCTCCCATCGCCCGGCCATCAGGCTTGAGACCGAACCGCCAGTGGGCGAAGAGGTTCGGATACCGGCGGGCGATGCCCGCCAGCAGTTCCTTCGCTTTCCGCTCCCGGCGGTGAAGCCGTTTGTACTTCCGGCAGGCCCAGCGCACCAGATACTCGTTGAGGCGCCGGAGGAGAACCCCTTCGAGGGGCTGGCGGGCAGAAGCCAGCCGTGACAGCCCTCTGCCCGCTAAACTCCCACCGCCCGACGTTTCCCCAGGTCAAGCCACGGAGCACTGCTGGAGTATCAGTACTCCAGCAGTAGGTCGTGATCTTGCTGGTGGGGAGAGGGGCGTCAATCAGGGGCGGCCGTTATTCCAGCCACGTCCCGTCGCGCATGATGACTCCGCCGCGTAGTTCCGGCTCGCCACGCCAAGCGCGCACACTCTTCGGCACCACGCGCACATACAGAAAGGAACCTTCCTCCGTACGCGGGTCCCACCCGAACTTGGCGGCGAAGGCATCCGCTGCGTCTGCGGGCACATCCTGGTCCAGGAAGCACTCCGCCTCACCCTGGAGAAGCACCACGTCGAAGGTGTCCGGCAGCGCCAGGTGCACGCGCGGCTCCTCGCGGACGTTCCGCGCAGTCACGGAAGTGGCACTGGTGCACATCCACACCGCTCGCCCATCCCACAAGAACCACAGCGGCACCTGGTGCGGCCCGTGATCAGGATGTGCTGTCGACACCCATACATCCCGCTCGGTAACCAGCCGTTCCAGAGTGTCGCGCCTACGCTCCGCCGCCTGGCGGTGAACAATCCCCGTGGTCCGCATGAGTGCCGACCCTAGCCAGCAGACTCAAAGCGCGCATGAGGCCAGGGACCTACTCCCGGCGACCGATGAACCCCTCAGCCTCCGACTCCGGGACGGCCAACTGGGGTGCTCAGCGTGGCCGGCTGGAGCGCTCAGTACAGGTCGGCTGAGAGACGGGTACGGCAACCGCTGATCATCGTGTGTTGTGTGGACAAACGAAAAGACGGTGGCCGCAAGTCACAGCGTAGAACTTGCCCGCCGGCACGAGGCGTTCGAGGTCCTGATGGGCCGGATAGCGTGCGTGATGACGTGCTGGAGCATCTGCACGACGAGGACGCGGTGCTGGTGGTCGACGAGATCGGGGATGTGAAGAACGGCGCGCACACCGTCGGTGTCCCGCGCCAGTACACCGGCACCGCCGGCAGAAGCGAAAACGCGCAGGTCGCCGTCTGTCTCGTCCACGCGGGCCGCCGCGGGCACGCGGCGGTGGACCGTGAACTGTACGTTCCGCGCTCGTGGACGTGCGACCCGGACCGCTGCCAGGCAACCGGGCTCGGCAACGACACCGTCTTCGCGACCAAGCCGGAGCTTGCCGCCTGCATGATCGGCCGGTTCCTGGACGCCGGGCACCACGTGGGCCGGGTCGCGGGCGACGAGGTCTACGGCGGCAACCCGAAGCTGTGGTCCGCGCTGGAAGAGCGCAAGGTCGGTTTCGTGCTCGCCGTCGCCTGTTCGGCCGAAGTCACCACCGGTGCAGGGAAGTTCCGCGCGGCCGTCCCGGCCACGAAGGTGCCCAGGCGGGTCTGGCAGAAGCTGTCGGCAGGGGCCGGCCCGAGGGGGCACCGCTTCTACGACTGGGCCGTCATCGATCTGGCCGAAGAACGGCCCGGGCAGTAGCTGCCGATCCCGCATGCACCAGGCATGGCCGACACCCAACGCCTGCCACGTACGCGTCTACGCTGGGCGTCGGCCCTGAGCTGGGCGGAGAGCTGGGTACTTCCGGACTGAACCATCCCGGTTCGGCAGAGATCTCAGATGGTGGTTTTGACCTGGGGTATCGCGGTGGTGAGGTGGTGGTTGGTCTCGTGTGCGACGAGTGGGATGTGCTCTGTTTCGCCGTGGGGTCGGCGGTGGGCGGGTCAGGGGTATTTGTGGCCCGACGGCAGCTGTCGGTGGGACACCGGACGTCGCGTCACTTGGCTCAGCAGGTGGCGTCCTTGCCGTCGGCGCCGAAGACTTCCAGCCGGTCCTCCTGCGGAGTCCGTACGGTCCCCGCGGGCGCGTAGTGCAGCTGGACGGCGCGGCGGCGGGTGTCGGTCAGGTTGGGCGGGGTGCCGTGGTGCAGCAGCCCGTCGAAGAAGAGGGCGCCGCCGGGTGGCAGTGGGACAGCGGTGTCGCGGTGGGTCTGGACCTGGGTGTCGCAGATCTGGAAGTCGCGGCGGGCGAAGTGGACCACGGGGCCTTCGGTGTGGGTGCCGGGCAGGATATGCATGCAGCCGTTGCCGGTCGTGGCCTCGTCCAGGGCGATCCATACGCCCACGACGGGGGTTGCCAGCGGGATGTCGAAGAAGGCTTTGTCCTGGTGCCAGGGTTTCTCCCGTCCTCCGCCCGGCGGCTTGAGCAGGGCCATGTCCTGGATGAGGACAGGCTCGGCGTCCAGGAGCCGGGCGGCGGTGGCCAGGATCGCGGGATGGCGGGCGAGTTGGGCCAGGCGCGGCTCGTGGGCGCAGAAGCTCTGGAGCTTGCGCACGCCGTCCAGCAGGTCGTCGCGGTCCCGTTCCTCCGGGCGCGCCCACTCCTCGAAGTCCACGCTTGCGGCGGATGGCGGGCGGGCTACTGCGGCGAGGCCGTCCAGGACTCCGCGGACTTCACTGTCGGTGAGGACACTGCGGACGGCCAGGAAGCCGAGGCTGCGGTAGGTGTCGGTCTCCGCGGCTTTGATGTCGTCGGTCGAGTCCAGCAACGGAGCGAGGCGGTCGGCTCGGTACAGCCCGGCGGGAACGTTGTAGGTCATGGGACGACGGTAGGCCGGGGCAGAGGCGGCCGGGGAGGGCGCGAGTCGTGGATTGCGGGCACTGAACCGGCCTCAAGGATGTCCGTTCAGGCGGAGCGCTTCCAGACGCCGGGTGCGGTGCCGGTGTGGTGCTTGAACTGGCGGGCGAACAGGCGGTGATCGGCGTAGCCGAGGGCCGCCGCCACCTGGCTCACCGTCATGCCGCTCTCGGCCAGGAGCTCGCGGGCGCGGTCGATCCGGACTGCGGTCTGGTAGGTGCGGAAGGACTGGCCCATCTCGCGGCGGAAGAGGCGGGAGAACTGGTCCGCCGACAGCTCGGCTGACGCGGCGGCGGCGTGCACGTCCAGGCGGCGGGCCGGGTGGCGGGTCAGCCACTCCACTACGTCGTGGATGCGCCGGTCCATCAGCACAGGCAGGTCGCCGGCGGCCCGGGCGGCCTGGGCGTGGATCTCCAGCAGCAGCCCGGCCAGTGCGGCGGTGGTCCGCGCGGAGGTGTCCGGGCCGGGGCGGCGTCTGAGGCGCGTGAGGCCGTCGAGGTGGCGGCGGGCCTCGGGCAGGTCGTCCAGGTGCACCAGACGCGGGGGCAGCAGGTCGGGCGGGCAGTCGTCGGCGCCCGCGCCCTGGCCGGGAGCGTCGTGGGCGTAGTGCTGGTAAGCAACGGTCAGGGGACTGCGGGGGTCGTGACGTGCGTCGATCTCGTCCCCTGGCCGCAGCATCAGCGCGCAACCGGCGGTCAGAGTGATATCGCGGCCGTTGAGCCGGGCACGTCCGATGCCATCCAGCACGCACCACAGATCGTGGTCGGAAAGGACAAGATGCCAGGACCAGTCGGGTTCGCAGCGGACGTGCCCGCTGCCGGGCCGTGCCCGCGGCGCCCATGGTCCACCGAGTGCGGCGCCGAGGCGCTCCCACCACTGCGCGGTCCTGCGCGAGGGGTTGTTCTCAACGCCAGTCATGACCGGTCAGGGTTGTTGACGATCCGGACCGGTGTCAACAAAGGGCGGCACCTGCTCGATCCGGCGCAGGATTCTCGCGCCCGGCGCCCGGCGAGAGGGCGGCAAGGGCGGCAAGGACATACGACGCACCGCATCCTCGTCGACGTATCCCTGCCCGGCCAAGTGCGAGAAGTCCAGCCGCACAAGGCGGTCCAGCTCATGCGTGACCGCACCGCGATCCGGTTCGCCGGCGCCGCGCCTCCGCCACCGCGGTGCACTGTCCGGCGCTTCGTACACGCCGAGCCGCCAGGCGGCGAAGTCCTGGAAGTCCGGCGCAGCTCACGCGGCATCATCCGGTGTCGTCCTCGCGCGCCTACCCGCAGAAGCCCATGCCCGTCCACGCGCACACCGGACCGTTTACGGCCCGGGGTGGGCAGGCTGAGCACCACTTCCGTGGACCAGGACCGGACGGCGCCGATCCCGGAAGGCGGGCCAGGCCGCAGGCGCCGCTGTTCTCTGTCTGCCGGGCTGCCATGCTGCCGCGCGTACCCGACCTGATCGGGCACAGGATGTCGGGTCCGGCAGGGTGCCTGCTGCCTAACGTGGTGATCACGAAAGAGGAAGGAGACCGGGAGTGCTGGAGCGTCTCAACCAGACCCTGGACTACATCGAGCGCCGCCTCGACCAGCACATCGACGTGGCCGAGCTGGCGCGCATCGCGGCCACCTCGGAGTACCACCTGCGCCGGATGTTCTCCGCGCTCGCGGGCATGCCGCTGTCGGAATACATACGGCGCCGTCGGCTCACGGTCGCAGGTGCCGAGGTGCTCGCAGCGCGTGAGTCTCTGCTGGGGATCGCGGTGCGCTACGGCTACGGCTCGGGCGAGGCGTTCGCCCGGGCGTTCCGTGCCATGCACGGGGTCGGGCCGGGCCAGGCCCGGCGCATCGGCGCCGCGCTCGTCTCCCAGCCCCGGCTGACCTTCCGCCTCACCGTCGAAGGGAGCAGCAGCATGCGCTATCGCATAGTGGACAGGCCGGACTTCAGCGTCGTCGGCTTCAAGGCCCGAGTGCCACTGGTGCACGCAGGGCCGAACCAGGCAATCATCGACTTCGTCCGCGGGATCGAACCGCAGACCCTGGAACGCCTGAAGACGCTGTCGGACCAGGAGCCGCAGGGCATCGTCGCGGTCTGCGACAACCTGGACCCGAGCCGCGCCGAAGACACCGAACTCGACTACTACCACGGAGTGATCACGTCAGCGGCTGCCCCCGAAGGCACCATTGTTCTCCCTGTCCCGGCCGGCACCTGGGCGGTCTTCACCACCTCCGGGCCGGCCCCACAGGCCATCCAGGAGCTGTGGCGGGACGTGTTCACGCAGTGGTTCCCGTCCAACCCGTACCGCAGCCGCCCCGGCCCCGAGATCCTGCGCACCCGCCTGTCCCCGGACCAGAGCAAAGCCGACGCTGAGCTGTGGCTTCCGGTGGAACGGGAACAGAGCTGAACAAGGCGCGAAGCCGACAGGCGCCTGACCGCGTGAGCGCTTCAGTCGGCCACTCTGTACTTCAGCCGGCCACTCTGCACTTGAGTTGGCCACTCCGGGCAGCCCTTCGATCCGGTCCGGCTTCGGTGGGCGTCGGCCACCAAAGCCGGACCGGGCACCACGGTCGCGGAACGCACGTTCCGTTCCGTTGGTCCAACGGAACGGGGGTGTCACCGCTTCAAGATGCCGGTCGCTCCGGTCGAGGTGAGTCCGGCCCTCTATAAACCGCTCGCCTTCATCCTGCATGCGGTGCAAGTATCCGTAGAGCCGGGCAGTTGGTGCCTGCGCTGAAGGTGGCGAGGCGTGCCGCTGATCCCAGTGGTGCGGTGATGCCGTGCCCTGCCAGAGCAAGCACCCGATACGCTCGGCCTTTCGGAGAGGAAGCAAGTAGTGAGCGTTACCGCGTCCGGGCCGTCCGAGTCCGAACCCGAAGTCCGTACGGCGGCCGGAGCCCTGCGCGGCAGCTGGGAGGCGGGGCTGGCCGTCTTCCGCGGCATCCCGTTCGCCGAGTCACCGGTCGGTGCGCTTCGTTTCGCCGCACCGCAGCCGGTACGTAGCTGGGACGGTGTGCGGGCAGCGGCGTCGTACGGCCCGCCGCCCCCGCAGTCCAGCGTGTTCGGCACGGACGCGCTGACACAGAACACGGGTGACGACTGGCTGACGGTCAACATCTGGTCACCCGAACCGACCACCGGAGCGGGTCTCCCCGTGATGGTGTGGATCCCTGGCGGCGGCTACGTGATCGGCGCCTCCAGCCTCCCGGAGTTCGACGGCGGTCGCCTGGCCGGGGGCGGCGTCGTCGTTGTGACACTCAACTACCGGCTCGGCATCGAGGGTTTCGCCCAGATCGAAGGGGCGCCTGCCAACCGGGGCCTTCTCGACCAGGTCGCCGCTTTGCAGTGGGTGCACGACAACATCCGGGCGTTCGGTGGTGACCCGGACCGGGTCACGGTCTTCGGCCAGTCGGCGGGCGGCGGATCGGTCGCTGCGCTGCTGGCCATGCCACGGGCAGCAGGGCTTTTCCGCCGAGCCGTCGCACAAAGCGTTCCGGGCACGTTCTTCTCGCCCGAGCTGGCCGCCGACATCGCCGCCGCCTGCGCCGCCGAACTGGGGGTGCGGCCCACGGTGGCCGACTTGTCCACGGTGGCCCCGTCCCGACTGCCCGCCGTAGCCGACGCGATCTCCGCCAAGATCGGCCAGTGGAAGGACCGCTGGGGGCAGATCACCCACCGGCCCATCCCGTTCGCGCCGGTCGTCGACGGCGATGTTCTGCCGGCCACCCCCTGGCAGGCGCTGGCTGACGGCGCCGGCCGGGACATCGAACTCCTGGTCGGTCACACCCGTGACGAGCATCGGCTGTTCAGCCTGATCGACGGCGTGCTCGGCCAGGTCACGCAGGAACAGGCCGAGACAGCGCTGCACATCCTCGCCCCGGGCCCCGACGGCGCACGGCGCTACCGCGAGGGTTTCCCGGCCGCGGGCCCAGAGGAACTGTACGAACTGGTCAACGCCGACTGGCTGTTCCGCATGCCGACCCTCCGACTCGCGCAGGCGCACGCCACCGCGGGTGGCCGGACCCACCTCTATGAGCTGACGTGGCCCGCTCCAGGCATGGGCGGCGCCCTCGGCGCCTGCCACGGCCTCGACGTACCGCTCGTATTCGGCAACCTGAGCAGCGGACGGCCCGCCCTGCTGATCGGCGAACCCCCTTTCCCGGAGGCAGAGGCGCTCTCCGCGCAGATGCGCACCACGTGGACAGCGTTCGCCGCTGACGGCGATCCTGGCTGGCCCGCTTACGACGCTGAGCAGCGCCTCGTACGGCTCTTCGATACGCGACCAGCCATCACTGCCTATCCGGAGGAGACCTCCCGGCAACTGTGGCAGGACCACACATTCCCGGCGCACCCGCTGGTCGGCGGATAGCGGACCGGCGGCAACCGCTCCGCCAACGTGTCGCTGCACCGGCTCGCCCTATGCGTGCAACTCGCCGAGGGCGTGGCCGTGGCGCTGGGCAACTACACCTACGCAGGCCAGCGGGAGAAAGCCGTTGACGCACTCCTGGACGCCGAACAGGAAGCAAAACGGGAAGTACTTGCCCGGCCGCGCACGCCCGACAACTCCTAGAAGACCTACGGCTGTTGGGTGCGGACCGGTGCGGGCCCGGCAGAGGGCAGGCTGCGGACACTGATCGGGCGCTGTGGACTGCCCCAGTGACACGCGCCCTCTACTTGATCTCCAGCGCCGCCCCGCCGCGAGCATGGCCTGCCGGGCCGTCGGCGCTCCGGGCACGACGGCCCACCCGCACAGGTCAGACAGTCCCCGGGTCAATGCCCTGAGCCCGTGCGAGGGCGAACAGCACGCGCTCGATCGTGTCAAGACGCTGGGCGACCGAGCGGTCCCCTGGCGCACCGATGGCGTCAGCGAGGGAATCGATGTTGCCGAACGCCGTGCGCTGCTGCTCCCGGATCGTCGCCAGTTGCTCGCCGTGCTCGGCAAGGGTGCGGCCCGTGCGGAACGCCTCCGCCTCCAGGTCCCTCAGCCGCTCATCATGCGTCGCCGTCTCATTCACCATGCCGCCCATCCTGGCACACCCCGGCAAGCCCCAGGACTGGGTCCCACCCGCCGAGTTCTGCCGCCGATCCAACGCCCCGCTGCTGCTGCATGACTACCTTGAGGCCGCCCGGCACAGAGCCGTCCTTCTGGCCCGCCGGGATCCGCCCGACGGGATCCGCCCGACGGGCCGCTCCTCATCGGCCAGGGCGAGGGGGAGGCCGTAGCGCTTCAGCGCGGGGGATCGCGTGCGGACTGCGTTCGATCGAATGCGGACGAGACGGGTCTGGCCAGGGAAGGGCTGGAAACCATCGCGTCACGCGGAGTCTTTGTGGGGAGATACGAGCGGTCGTGCATTGCTCGGAGTAATCAGGGGGTCACGTGGGGTGGAAGGACGCGTTCGGCGAAGCAATGAAGGAACTTACGGCGATACGGCAGCAGCTCGAACGCCTCGACGACCCGACGGTGGGGCTGACCGCCCTGCGTGGGGAGCTCACGCAGAGCCGCCTGAAGATCCTGGAACTCATCCAGGGCGGCGTCACCGGACTGCGCGAGGAGAACCGGGAGGTACGTCGGCGCCAGGACCGGATGATCAGTGACCTGAACGAGACACGGGGCGAGCTTCGGGAACTGCTGGGCCTCGCCGACACCCTTCGCCCCCTCGCACTGGGCCAGAAAGCCGACGACGGCACACAGACGCGCTCCGAAGAGACTGCGCCGCCGCCGGAGCCCGGAGCGGAGGCCGACCACGGCTCCACCTCAGCGCATCCGGCCGCCTCGTCCGACACCGACTCACAGGGGGGAACCGTGGGGAACACTGAGCACCAGCCACAGCCCGAGGCCGGGAGCCAGGGGCGGGACCCGGCTCTCAAAAACGCCATCGAGGCCGCTTACCAGCGTACGGGCGCTTCCGCCGCCCAGCCTTCCGCTGCCACGCCACAGGCATCCGCCGTCGGGGAGGACCCGCGGGTCGCCCACGGTGTCCTTCTGCTGAAGGCCGCCGGCGTGGCCTCCGCCGAACTGATCGCGCACCGCGACAGCTGGGAATGGCTCGCCGCCCTGGCCGCCCGTCACAACCACTTCCGCACCCCGCCTGCTGTCGAGGACTTCAAGGCAGGCCGCGTCCGGACCGTCCTGTCCGGACGCTCCCTCATCGCCCTGCTGATCGAGCTGTGGAACACCCGTTCCACCGCCGCCCCGCTGCAGGGCGACTGGGCACTGGCCGTGACCTCCTACAACCGCATCGCGGCCGAACTCGCCGACGTCGCCGGACAAGGCGAGACCATTCGGATCGTCCTGGACGACGGCCTCCCCCACGAGGCCGACGACTGACCAGCACTGCATGCCGACCAACAGACGACGGCCGCCCGGATCGATTCGGGCGGCCGTCGTGCCGATGGCGGTCATATCGATGCTCACAGCTTCGGGAAAGGCTTGAAGTGGCTGGTCAGCAGGGGTGGTGTGGCCCCGTTTCAGGCTGCACGTACTGGTCGCGGGCGGCAGTCCGGGGTGTAGATCGTCTGGCAGGGCGGTTTTGCCGATGAGTTCACCGTCCTCGAACGGTCCATCCAGCGACACGACCGTTCTTGACAGGAGTGCTATGTCCACCATCCAGCCAGTGATCATCACTGCCGACCAGGAAGTCCTGCTCGGCTTCTATACGAAACTGTTCGGCGCCGAGGAGATCTTCCGGGTACCGGCGGAAGGCCCGGCCTTCTACCTCGGCTTGCGCATCGGCGACACCGACCTCGGGCTGGTGGCCAAGACGGACCCGGGGACCGGGGCGGCACCGCGGATCCTGCTCAGCATCGGTGTCGACGACGTCGACGAGATGCTCGGCCGGGTGACGGCGCTGGGCGGCTCGGTCCGCGGCGGCCCCAACGACATGCCGTGGGGACAGCGCGTCGCCCACATCCAGGACCCCGACGGCAACCCGTTGAACCTCACCCAGCCGATCCCGGCTCAGTGACGCTGTTCCGGGGTGCTTGTGCTGGTCGTGGGCTGCCTGCGGTAGAGATCAATTCCCTGTAGTGGCCTCGACGTTCGTCAGTACGAGCAGCGCGCGAAGCAGGTGGGTGGCGCAAGCATGGTCAGTGCGGGCGGCCGATATCCACACTCTCAGCTGTAAGGACAAGATCCGCGTAGACCTCCTTCTGCTAGGAGTCCTATGCAGAGAAGGTCCGGAACGACGGAGTGGTCAAGCATGGCCGCAGCGCCTGCAACACGGACAGCAGGGAGCGCTGTGGGTCAGATCCGGAAGCATCCGCAGTCCCTCGTAAGAGTGTTGGAGCTCACCACGGATACTTCCGCCATGTCGGGCCGCAGCAGCTTCCGACGTCCCACTGGATGCCGAAGATCGCCTCACCGAGTCACCCCGCGCCCACGCCGTTGACCGGCCAGAACGTGCGAAATGCGAGTGAGGAGAGGATCGACGTTTCAGGTTGCTCGCGCGGTCCGGACAGCCCTGGGCTTCAGAAGATCCTGGCCCTGCGGAGGGCGGGCAGAACCGATGCCGCCGCCCGCGCGTCCTCGCCTTCACCGGGATCAACAACGACCTCTATTCTCAGTAGCCTTACGCCGATCGACCGGGCGGCAAGAGGCGAGACAGGGGAGCCATACAGTATGAGCAGTTCGAACGGGGACGGGAGCGGCGAGCGAAAGACCCGGTGGGACAGCCGCTTCGGCGGGGGCGTCGAACTGCTCACCGCCTTGGATCCGGCGCGGATCGGGCCGTACCTGCTGCTCGGGCGGCTCGGCGCCGGTGGCATGGGGAAGGTGTTCCTCGCACGGTCCGACGGCGGGCGCATCGTCGCCGTGAAGGTGGTGCACGATGAGCATGTGTCGGACGCGCGGTTCCGGGCGCGGTTCCGGCGGGAGATCGAGGCCGCGAGCCGGGTCGCCGAGCGGTACACGGCACCCGTGCTCGACGCCGGGCCCGACGAGGAGCCACCGTGGGTCGCCACCGGGTATGTGCCGGGTCTCTCGCTGGAGCAGGTCGTGCGGGGGTACGGCCCGTTGCCCGCCGAGTCCCTGCACACACTCGCCGACGGGTTGCTGCGCGCTCTGGAGGACATCCATGACGCGGGGATCGTGCACCGGGACCTGAAGCCGTCGAACGTCATGCTGACCGTGGACGGGGTCAAGGTCATCGACTTCGGGATCGCACGGGCCCTGGAGACCTCCGTCGAGTCGCTTCTGACCAGTACGGGGATGGTCCTCGGCTCTCCCGGCTTCATGTCGCCGGAACAGGTCCAGGGGCAGAGCGCCGGACCCAAGAGCGACGTGTTCACCCTCGGGTGTGTGCTCATGTACGCGGCGACGGGGCGGCTGCCCTTCGGGCACGGGGCCAGCAACCAGCACGCGGTCATGTACCAGATCGTGCAGGACGAGCCGGATCTGGAGGGCCTTGAGGACCCCGCTCTGCGGGCGCTCATCACGCGGTGTCTGACCAAGGACGCCGGGCAACGACCCGATGTGGACCAGCTGTTGGCCGACCCGGAGCGGGCCCGGCCGTCGGCCACCGACAAGGCTTGGCTGCCCGCCGACGTCCTCGCGCGCATCGCGCAGCAGACCGCCGAACTGCTCGACGCCGAGGTACGGCCGCTGCGCGAGGAGTCCGGGGACCGGGCGACCGCGGACCTGCGCCCGCGGTCCGGGCCGCCCGCGGTCGTCGCGCCGGGCAGCGGCGGCGCCGAGCCGAAAAAGCGTGAACGCCGCCCGCGCCGCCGCACCTTCATCGCTCTGCCTGTGGTCGTCGTCCTCACCGCCGGTGGGACCACGATGGCCGTGCTCCAGCCCTGGAACGGTGATCGGGGCGGATCCCACGCCCAGGCGCCGGGCAGCAGCGGGAGTTCCACGCCGGATGGCAGTAACTCGCCGGTGACGCCTATCGGTTCACCGTCCAAGACATCCGACGGGAAGGACAAGAAGGAAAAGGTTTCCGATCACGGCGAGGACGCCACGAACGGCGTCAAGGCGGAGGGAGACAGCGGGAGCACAGGAGCAACCGGGGGTGACACCTCCGGCAACAGCTCGTCCGACGACTCCTCGGCCACGACCGCACAGAGCTCGTCCGGCCCCGGTGACTCGTCCTCGGGCTCCTCCGGCTCCTCCGGTTCGTCCGCCGGCTCCCCGCCGCCCGGCCTGAAGAGCTACCGCCTTGATTACACGAACGCCTGCTTCGGAGCGTGCAACATGCCGATCAAGGCGAGCTGGACGGCGGTCTCCCGCGCGACCCGCTATGACATCCACTACACCAACAAGGGCAGCAACTACACCGCGAAGAACGTAGACACCGTCTACTCCACCAGCAACACCAGCTACACGATCAACGGCCCGTACTCGGGCGACAAGATCTGCATCACCGTGCGCGCGGCCAACAAGCACGGCGCCTCCGCCTGGGCAAAGACCTGGTGCGACACAGTGCCCTACTAGGGTGTCTTTCGAAAGTGCTGGTCACAGCCATTCGTTGATGGCCGCGACCAGCACGGTCGCTTCGTAGCGGAACCGCGAGTCCGGCGTATCTCGTCGCCACCGCGCGGTGGCGCTTGAGGCGATTGATCCCGCACTCGACCGCGCGGCGCTCTTTGCAGTCGGCCGCGTCCAACTTCGGTGGCCGGCCACCGCGGGAATCACCCTTCTTGCGGTTGGCGATCTGGTCACGCGTCTCCAGGATCGTGCAGCGGATACCGCGCTTGCGCAGGTAGGCGCGGCTCCGAGCGGGAGCCGTTCGCCTTGTCGGCACGACCACCACGTGGACCTGCCGCCCCGCATCTCGACTCTCGTCCCGCAGCGCCTGGAGCAAGCCGAAGCGGCCTGGGAGAACAACCGCTCCGCCAGCACAACCCCGTGGCTCTTCCTGGGCCACAACCCGGCTCGTCCGATGTGCCTGCAGTCGATCCACCTTCAACTCCGCAAGCACAACCTCAAAGGACTCGCCGGTCGCAACACCGCCCGCCTCGCCCTGGCCGCCAACGTTCCTGCGTCGATCCTCTCTGAAGTCACAGGCACCAGCGTGAGCAATGCCAACCCGGTGGGCCACTCTGGCCAAGCGCGACTGGACGCAGTACATCGCCTCTCGCCGATAGTCAGATCCGTGAGCTTGGGGACCGGGCGCTGTGGAGATCCAAGTTCCATCTGTATGGGGCGATCCGGCGCGAGGCAAGGGCCCCGCGACTGCTTCGTCCAGGACGTCTTGATCCACTGCACCGTGACTTCCACTGCACCGCCCTCCGCCAGGAGCTCAGAATCAACGTTCCGTTGACGTCACCCCAATACCGGCAGGACTACCTGATCAGGGTCGTAGCCGTCATGTCGCCTCGGCACACTCGTCGACGAAGGCGCAGAGCCGACGAATGAGGCTCAGGTAGGTGCCAGGGGCGGTGGTGAGCTGCATGTGGGATGCACCCTCGAGCCACCGTTGCCACAACCCGCCCGGGACCAGGAAGCGGGCCGCTTGATCGCCTCTGAGGTTCAGATCGATGTAGAGGAGAGCGCCCATAACCACGGCCTGGTCGTACGCGAGGTCGGGACGGCGAAGGTAACAATCAAGGTAGGCGACCAGCAGATCGGCATCACGCGGCGTTCCAGAACTGGCCAGGGCCACGCAGTAAGCCAGACCAACACAGCAGACTTCGCTGGCCAGCAGGAGTTCCCCGAGGCGCTCACGGAACTCGGTCCGTTGGGAAACAGCTACGAGCCACGCCGCAGTCCTCCGCTCGCGCCACCCGCCTTCAAGGAGGGTAGCGATCTCCTCCGCAGTGATGACTCCCGCATCCTCGCTCAGCCGTCGCACAAATCGGTCGTACTCAGGGCTTTGCATGCGCAGCAAGGCGCCGCCGAGCTTCAGATAGCGCCGCTCGGGCGTGACATACCGGCGAACCGCAGCCAGCAGTTCGGGATCCTCATGGGCATGGCGTATCACAGGGCCGATCCTGCCTCGCTGGTACGCAACGAGGCCACTTCTTTCTGATGTTGAGCCCACCAGCCAGGAAGAGGGGCGCGGCTCAGTCGCCTCCGCCCCCAACTCCACGCCGCTGAGGCCGCGTTGGACTCGGTACTGTTCCTCCGCCGGTTCGGACGCACCCGACGGGAGCGGCTGGCCGTAGGTCTGCTCACGAACGCCTCGGTCGGACTCCTCCCCGACTGGGCCCGCACCGAACTCGGCATCCACCGCCCGGCCCCCGTCCGCGCGGGCTGGGACCGGCCCCTGGCGACGGCCGTCGGGCGTACCCTCCAGTGGGGACTCGGGCCCTCCCAGATCCAGACCGCCGCACGGGGCCGACTGGCGGGGGCGCGGCAGGGATGACATCGAGATCTGCGGGGCGTCCGGCAGCAGCGCGCTTCGGTGGAGGGAAACCGACGCCACGGGGCTGAGGTAGCCGAGCCGTTTCTGGATGCGCCGGCTGTTGTAGAAGCCGTCGATGTACTGGAAGAGCGCGAGGTTGGCCTCGGCGCGGGTGGTGAAGGTGCGGCCGCGGATGGTAGGGCAGCATCACCGCCATGTCTTTGCTGACCTGGGACTACGACGGTGATCTGTACTGTGCTCTCACCACCGAGACGGGTGCGGGCGAGGGCCGGACCACTCAATTCGAGCTCAGCGAGGCCCGCATAGTTCCGGGCGGAGCCCCTGCCCTGCCTGCTTCACCGGCTCCCGGACCGGCAGCCGTGACGGTGGTTGCCTACGCCCCCGAGGAGGAGAAGCCGGCAGAAGTCTTCTTCGACGAGACGCAGACGCTGCCGTTCGCCGTCTTGCAGCACTTCGTGGCGATCGTAGCCTCACGGTTGGCAAGCACGGGATCGTAGAACAGCCGGCCCGCGGCACAGCAAGCACCTGAGCCGACACCACCAGTTCAAGTTCAGTACTGGTGCAGCCCCGGAGAGTCCGTGAATGCTTGCCGGCTGTGTACGAGCAGCTCGCGTACCGAGGGGTTGTGTGCGCTCTTCCAGACCAGGGCGAGCAATGCTGGTGTTTCGACATCATCGATGGTGCGGGCGGTGAGCCGGTCGCGGTAGCTCGCGGCCATCGAGCTGCTGAGGATGGCGATGCCGAGCCCGCGGGCGGCGAGGTCGGCAATGGCATCCGCGGCACTGGCTTGCAGCGCGATCGAGGGTTGGAGACTCTGTGCGGCGCAAGCCTGGTCGAATACGGCGCGCAGGCCGGTGCCGGGTGGCATGCACACGATCGGGTAGGCCATCAGGTCGCGCAGGGTGACCCGCCGTCGTTTGGCCAAGGGGTGCCCGGCCGGGACTGCCGCGATGAGCCGTTCGCTGATGATTCTCAGTGCGTCCAGCCCGTCGGGGGTGGCGGTTGCGGCGCCGATGAGTGCCAAGTCGACGGCGCCGGTACGGACTCCTTCGAGGAGCCGGTCGGAGCTGTCCTCCAGCAGCGAGATCTCCACGCCGGGATGCGCCTCGTGGAATCCGGCGAGGGCGTCGAACAGCGGGGTCAGGGTGCAGCCGATGACCATCCCGACGGTGAGCCGCCCCCGGATCAGGTCGGTCACCTCGCCCACCGCCTGGCCGACCGCTCCGGCCGCGGCGAGTGCGGCACGGGCGGGTTCGAGCGCGGCCTTCCCCGCGACGGTGAGGGTGACGGTGCGGGCGGACCGGTCGAACAGCTCGGCACCGAGTTCCCGTTCGAGCCGGCGGATCTGGGCGCTGACGCCGGACTGGCTGATGTGCACCCGCTCGGCCGCACGGGTGAAGTTCCGCTCCTCGGCGACGGCGACGAAGTATTCCAGCTGCCTCAGTTCCATGAGTACAGATTCTAGTTTGCAGAAAATCCATCTGTTGGACTTCTGGTCGGCGGGCGACCACGCTGGGAAGCACCGAAGCCCGACATCAGGAGGAACCCATGCCGGAGTACGAGCAGGCCATGCGGCCCGAAGACATCACCCGCTTGTTCGTCGAGCGATCCAATGCCGGTGACGCAACCGGGGTCGCCGCGCTCTACGAAGAGGATGCAGTGATGGCCTACCCGCCCGGCGAGCTGACGATGGGGCGGGAGGCGATCCGTGCGCTATGGGAGAAGGTGCTGGCCGGCGCTCCCCGCTTTGAGCCGGAACCACCTCTGCCGACGTTGATCAGCGGCGACATCGCTCTCACCTCGACCCCGCCGAAGGACGGGGCCGGCGCCCGGGCGCAGGTCGTCCGGCGTCAGCCCGACGGAAGCTGGCTGCGCCTGCTCGACCAGCCCGAGTTCGTCCCGCCCACCCGCTGACGTCCGCGGGTGGCCCCACAAGATCGTGGTGATTCCAGGGGCCGCTCCAGGAGGGCCCGCGCGGAGTCCGCACAGCTGGTTGATCAGCAGGCGGAGGTTTGCAGTGTTCGGCCACCGGCTGCGCCGGTGCTCCAGCCAGTCCGGTGGCCTGGTGCAGCCCGAGTCTCCGGCCGATCACCGCCTTCGACATCCCCTGCTCCCACAACTCGTGGGCGACGGCGCGCTGTTCACCAAGCCGGGTCACGACCTTCGGCTCCGCCGGCGGCCGAGGTTGGCGCACAGGTGATAGCGGTCCGCGACCTGTGCGGCCTGCGGCGCCCCGACTCGTGAGCCCTCCCCGTAACCGCTGGAGCGGTCCCGGCAGATCACGGTCGTACCGTGACAGCGCATGTTGTCTGTGTGCCATCGGAGGTGCAGTGAACCCTGCTCAGTGAGCCCGGGAGGGCAGCCCGGGAGGGCATGGCCCGTGTCACTGGGGACTATGCGGAAGATCCTTCGCTTGTACTACGGCAAGGACATCCTGTTTGCGGATGCCGCCTGCCACGATCAGCCAACGTCCGGCCGTGTTCCGCACGAGCAGCAACAGCAAGCCGATAGCAAGCACGGCCGCCATAACGCCGAACAGCGCCATCCGCACCGCCCGCTCGTCGCTCGATATCTCACCGGTGTTGACGGCTTGGGCAGTCGCGAAGGGGATGACCTGAACCGTGAGAAGACCACCCCGGCCCGGCTGAACTCCTCCAGTCGGCGACGGCCACCGCCTGGGTCCCAGAGCGCAAACGGACAGAACCCGCCGACAAAGCCGCGGTCTACGGCATGGGCCATGACCATGGCAGACCTTGGCTACGCACCACCCTCAGTCCTGTGACTGCTCCCGCAGTTCGGGGTACTGGTCGCGCTGCCAGTCCGGCAAGCGGCTGATCTCCAGTTCCCCATGGCCCTGGCAGACCGGGCAGAACTTCTCCTCGAAGCACTCCGGGCATCGCTCGCGGCCGTGTTCCTCGCTCGGGCACCATCCGCACCCCTCACAGACAGGGCACCAGCCCAGCCCGTCGCACTCGTTGCACAAGACATAGCCCCGCCGCACCGTCTCCGGGGTGCGTACCGGGTCCGGGCGCACGAACGGCTTCGGCGTATACAACGGCATCGCTGGTGTCTGCCCGCCGTAGACGACACCTCCGCACCCCCGCTGTATACGCACCCGCACCTGGAACCCGTCCCGACACGCAGTAACAGTGGTCAGCTCCGTGTCACTGCCCGCATCCGTCACCTCGTCGGTGACCTGCCAGCCTGCCGAGGTCAGCAGCGTCGCCGCGCGGGTTGCCGCGGTGACGTCGTAGTCCTCGGCGGGCCGCTCGACGCGGATCGTGGCGTGGTACTGGTACAGCAAGGGCTCATGCCGGTCGACAATGAACGGATCGGACGGCATGTAGGGTTCCGGAACCCGGCCCGGGGTGAGCCGCGCGGCCAGCCGGCGCAACTCCGCACACAGCGACTCGGCAGCCCGGTCCAACTCCTCGCGCGCGCCCTCGATCTCCGTCATCCGGACACCCCGATCATCATGCCGCGCGGCCACAGGCGGCCTGCGGTCCGCTGCGTTCCATCACCCGTCGACGAAGTCGTGGAAACCCAGGCAGCCCGGGTCCTGCAATGGGCAGGCCGGATGCGGGGTACGGTCCGGCTCAGGCACCGACGGCTCGCGATCCCAATGCCCCGGACCCGGCGCAAGCACCCCGAACGCGGTGCACACGCAGTCGTCCGTGCAGTCGTCCGGGCAGGAGCCGGAGGACACCGGGTCTCCATCGCGGTACCGCTGATGGCCGCACCGGCAGGTGGATGTTGCCCACGTCGTCATCCGAACCCCCGTCCCCAGCAGCTCCCGCCCCGTTCAGGGTAGCGGCGGAGATGTTGCGGATCCCGTCGAGGTAGGTCTGCGGCGGTTGTCTCGCATCCTGCCTCCGCCGCTCGGAGTACGACGGAGACGGCCGCCATGATCTGGCCCGGCTGGCAGTAGCCGCTGGGCCACGTCGTGGTCGAGCCACGCCTGCTGCATCGGGTGCGGGACCGCGCCCACCGTGCCCCCAACCGTCATGCGGATGCTGCACGAACACGACGAGCAAAGGGGTGCAGAAGGCGTGGGCGACGGAGACGAGACTGACGTGGTGGTGTCAGCCTCTCCAGGCGGGGCCTTCGAAGTGGGCCAGACCCAGGGCCTGTTTCATCTCGCGGTAGTCGTGTTCGATGCGTCAGCGCAGTTTCGCGGTGCGCACGAGGGTGGCCAGCGGGGTGTCGGCGGGCAGGCTGGACAGCCAGAACTGGAGGGGTTCGGGTTCGGTGACGGACCGTTCGGCCAGCAGCCGGCGCAGCGGAAGTTCGGGGCCGCATACGGCTTTACGGATCTCGCGTCCGGCGGGCCTGATCCGCGGGGCCACGAAGCGGGAGTACATGCGCTTGAAGCCGCTGCGGCCACTGCCCGGGCAGGAGCCTTCCCGCCACTGCACCGACCTGGCTGCCTGCTTGCCGGCCGCGATGACCAGCTTTTTCACCGCCAAAGCCGGCTCGGGGTATACGGGCTGGGGCCGGGGGCCGCGATCGCCGTAGGGCGGCAGGTGCGGCGCGGCTTCTTCCGGATGGGCGGCGGTCGTGGTGGAGATGCCCACCGTGTAGCTGAGGCCGCACGGGCCGACGACCAGGAGAAGCCGATCGTCCTCGCCGGTCAGCACTTTCCTGACGGCATGACGACTGCTCTCCACGAAGGCTGCGCGAATCGGCCCCAGGGGAAGCTCGCCGCGGAGGACGGCGGGAGCAACGAGGGGCTGAAAGCCGGTGACCCGAAGGGCGTTGGTCTGGGGTGAGACACCGGTCGGTGTTGTCATGGGAGAGGATCCTCCTGGGTCCGCTCCACGGGCAGACCGCACCACCGTGCGAACTCGGCCGCGTGGTCTGTGGATTCAACGTCAGAGGTGGGGACGGTGGCGTTGTCATCTAGGATGAGTCGGTTGCAGTCCCGGAGGAGTTGTCGTGAACGAACAGATCGCACAGCGGCAAGCTGAATTGAAAGTTGAGCTGCCCCAGATCTCGGCATCGCGTTACCAGTACGAACAGGCAATGCGAGTTGGCGACCTTTGGTTCTTCTCCGGCAAGACTCCGCTGCGTTCCGGCGCCGTTCAGCAGCCGGAGCGGATCGGCGAACTCTCCCTCGACGAAGGGCGAGGGACAGCGCGCAATCCGGCCGATGTACTTGCAGACGCAGACCGCCCCGCACGGTCTACAGTCGGCGTCGCCTAGGACGGGGCCGCCAGGGAGACCGGATGACTCCGCAGCGTCCGCCCGGCCAATGAAGAAATAATAATCCCCACATTTGGCAGAAGTGCGGAATTATCCTCCTTAATTCGGGCTAGGGGGAGGTATAGTCCCTCGCGTGACAGAAAAGAACCGCGCGAAGCCGAACAGCTCTCCCCGCCTCCGCACGGGCCAGGTCGCCGCTCGGATCCAGGCAGGCCGGGCAGGGCTGGTACCCAGCGTGCTGAAGGTGGTCGACCTGATCGTCCAGGACCCCAAGCGGGTGCTGACCTCCTCGGTGTCCGAGGTGGCCGACCGGGCCGGGACCGCGGAGTCCACGGTGATCCGGGCCTGCCAAAAGTTGGGATTCAAGGGATTCCACGACCTGAAGCTTGCCCTGGCCAGCGATCTCGCCACCCAGGAACGAGAGCAGGACGATCTCGAGCACGCCGAGGACATCAGCCCACGAACGCCGCGGCGCGACGTTCCTCGTGTAGTGCTGCGTAACAGTGCTCTGATCATGCAGGACATCGCCCGCACACTGGATCTGGACGCGTACGAGGGAGCAGTCGAGACGCTCGCCGGCGCCCGGCGGATCCTGGTGGTGGGCAACGGCACGTCGTCGGCGCCCGCGAAGGATGTCGCCTACAGGCTCACGACGCTGGGGCTTGTGGTGCAGGCACCGTCCGACACGTTCGGCCAACACCTCATCGCCCGTGCGTTGGAAGAGCGGGACGCGGTGCTGGCGATCAGTCACACCGGCGCCACCAAGGAGACCCTGATTTCGGTCGAGGCGGCACACAGCCGCGGAGCCCGGGTGGTGGCCGTGACCAGCCACCTCCGCTCACCCCTGGCCACATACGCGCATCACCTCCTGGTCGCCGGCGCCCCGGACCTCGGGTTCCGTCTGGAATCGATGACGACCCGGCTCGCGCGCCTGGCCGTGCTGGACACGTTGTTCGTCGGCATCACCCTCAGCCGCCCCAAGCGTTCCCGTGAGTTCCTCGACACCATGGCCGACGTCACGGCCGAGCACACGCTTTGAGGTTTCCGAGTCCGATACCTGTCCCCCCTGCACCCTCGGCGCACTCGATATGAACGGCACCGCCATCGCCGACAATGGCGCATTCGAGACCGCACGCCACGTCGGCCCAGCAACGACCGGTCGTCGACGCCGACCTGATCGGCACCGAAAGGATCGTGCACTTCCAATGCGGTCAGCAGACCGTGCGGATGCGGCTGCGCGCTGACGAACCCGTGCCCGCGCAGATCACCGCGCACGCGCCCGCGGACCGCGTTCACCGGTTCGACTCCGAGGGCAACCGGATCGAAGGGCGGTCGTGAACGGACTTGCCTTCCTCGCGGGAGCCGAGCTCTGGGCTGGTGACCGACTCCCGCACTGCTTCCCCGGTCATGGCCCCGCGGCTGCGCCCCCTTGGCGGCACCCTGTTCGACCACGGGCTCTACGCGGCTTGAGCCGACGCGGGCCGGGATGGCGAAGTCGGCGGCACCGTCACGTGTGCCGGTGTGTCCGGTCGACCTGGCAACACCAGCCCCCGCGCCTATCTGCCAGGCCCCCGTGAGAAGGCCGGGCGTGGCGCGTGTCAGATGTGGCCACCGCACCATCCGGAGGTTTCAACTCGTTCCGGGTGTTCTGCGGTGGCCACCAGTGACGCTGAAGGCAAGCTCAGAGGCTGCCCAGTTGGTTACAGCCCGACCGGGTTGAGGTAAGTGGCCGGGTGGGTGGCGCCGTCCTGCTTGAGGATCTGGCCGCCGAACGGCCACTTCAGGGTGAAGTGCTCCGTCTCGTTCGGCGGGGTGACCAGGAACTTCGCCGGAACGAACTTCTCCTTCTGCGGCGTGGACCCGGCCACCGGGAGCAGGGTGACACTGAAGTCCACCGTGTCCCCCTGATTCAGGGTCAACTTTTCGGGTTTCTTGGAGGAGCGCGCCAGCGACCAGGTGCCGTCGGTCTGCTGAGCGCCGATCATGTCGACACCGGCGAAGCCGGACAGGGTGCAGGTGCGCTTGCTCTGGTTGGTGAACCAGATGTACGCCTGGGTCTGCTTCTTGGTCTGCTCCATCTCCGGCTTCGCGTCATCCCCCGTGGCGAAGCCGGCCTTCAGGTCGGCGGTGTGGCAGCGGGTCGGCTCGGCCCTGGTGGACGCGGCCGAGGCCGGGATGGTGGTGGCGGCAGTGCCGGCGACGACGACGGCCGCAACGGCCACGGCGGTCAGCTTGCTCTTCATGAAGTTCCGGGTTCCCCTCACATACGAATCGGCGTGCGTAGTCAGTGCGCGCCTACGCACCTGAAGATGCGCAATGTCCGGGGGAGGTTCGGTGTGCCGGAGAAACTTTTTCCGACAGCCAGGCTCCCCACTGCTGTGCAGCGCCCGTTCGGACCAGCTTCCCGTCAGCGGACCTGGCCTGGGCAGTGCACATGCCTTGACCGTAGGTCCACGACCCCACGACCACGCCCGGTCCCTCTTCTGACCACTCATTCGAGCGAGGGCACTCGCACAGCGCGGTGCGGCCCGCTACGGCGCCACTCCCCCGGCGCACTCGTGGTCAGGGGCTCCGAGGTCTGACGCGCACTCAACTACGTTCAAGTGTGGTCGGGGATCTCGGCGATGTGGGTCGCGCCGTTCTCCGGGCTCTCAGCGTTCGCGAGGGGGCTGGCCGCGTAGGTGATGCGGACGACACCGTCGGCGTGCCGTTCGGTGCTCGCCCGGACGCCGAAGACATCGGCGAGGAGCTCCGGAGTGAGCACCTCCAGCACCGGTCCCGCCGCCGCCACGACTCCCCCACGCAGCACGACCAGTTGGTCGCAGAGGCGGGCGGCGAGATCGAGGTCGTGCAGGACAGCGAGCGTGGTGACGCCGGTGGCCCGGATCAGGTCCAGGAGTTCGAACCGGGCCCGGATGTCGAGATGGTTGGTGAGTTCGTCCAGCACGAGGAGCCTGGGAGTCTGGGCCAGCGCCCGTGCCAGCAGGACGCGTTGGCGTTCACCGCCGGACAAGGAGGCGTAGTCGCGGTCCGCGAAGGGCCGTAACCCGCAGCGGGCGATGGCGTCGGACACGGCGTCGTGGTCCTCGGGTCCGTCACGGCCGAGCAGACCGTGGTGGGGGGCACGGCCGAGGGCCACGATCTCGGTGACCGTCAGGCCGGTGGTACTGCCCCCGGCGTCCTGGAGAACGGCAGCCGTACGGCGGGCCGCGGCCCGGGGGGACAGCTCCCAGACGTCGTCCTCGCCCACTCTGACCGCCCCGTCCGCCGGGCGGAGTGAGCGGTAGACGGCACGTAGCAGCGTGGACTTGCCGCTGCCGTTGGGGCCGACGAGGCCGACGATGTCCCCCGCGCGGGCCTCAAGGCTCACCTCACGCAGGATCGGGTTGCGGTCCAGGGTGATCCGGAGCCGGTCGACGATGAGTTTCATGCTTCAGTCCAGGCCCTTGTTGCGGCGCAGCAGCCACAGGAAGAACGGGGCGCCGAGGAGGGCGGTCAGAATGCCCAGGGGCAGTTCGTTGGGGCGGTTGAGGGTGCGGGAGAGCAGGTCGACGAGGACCAGGTAGACGGCGCCCAGCAGAGCTGTGAGGGGCAGCAGCCGTCGGTGGTCGGCGCCGATGGTCAGTCGCACCAGATGCGGGATCATCAGGCCGACGAAGCCGATGCTGCCGGCGACCGCGATGACCGTCCCGGTCAGCAGGGCGCTGAGGACCAGCAGGACGGCACGCAGCCGGTTGACGTCGACGCCGAGCGCGGTGGCCGACTCGTCACCGGCCAGCAGCACGTTGAGCCGACGGCCGAACAGGGACAGCAGTGCGGTCGTGACGAGCACCACGACGGTGACCGTGGGCAGTTGGTCCCACTGGGCGCCCGCGACGCTGCCCAGCATCCAGAACATCACCGTCCGCAACTCGGTGGGGGTCGCCTGGAGTTGGACGAAGCTGGTGGCGGAGAGGAAGACGTAGCCGATGGCGACGCCCGCCAGCACCAGCCGGGTCGGGGCCAGTCGTCCCCGGCGCTGTCCGAGCGCGAAGACGAGGGCGCCGGCGGCCACCGCCCCAAGGAAGGCCGCCGCCGACACGCCGAGCCCGGCGAGCGCCACGCCACTGCCCAGGGTGATGACGAGGACCGCGCCAAGGGTGGCGCCGTAGGAGAAGCCCAGCACGATGGGGTCGGCCAGCGGGTTGGACACCACCGTCTGGAGCACCGCGCCGGTCACGGCCAGGCCAGCGCCGACCAGGGCCGCCAGGACCACCCGCGGAGTGCGGAAGTTCCAGACGATCTGGTCGAGCGCGGGGTCGGACGGCGCAGCCCCCGCGCCGGTGACGTGGTGGAGGACGATGCCCCACACATCGCCGAGCGGGATGTTGACGGCGCCGACGCTGATCGCCACGATCATGGTGGCGGCCAGCGCGACGGGCAGGACCGTGAACGCCAGCGGGACCTTGATCCGGGTCAGAAGGCGTCCGGGTGCAGCATCTTCGCGATCTTCTCCACGGCCAGGTCGTTGCTGGGGCCCAGGTACATCGAGTCGGACAGCGTCACATACGCGTTGTTCTTGGCGGCCGGCCACTGGGGGAACTCCTTGAGCAGCTTCTTGGCGTAGGCAGCCGGGTTCGGGTCGTTGTAGGCGATGACGACGAGCGCGTCGACGTCGGTGGCGGCCACCTTCTCCTTGCTCAGGTCGGCGAAGGAGGTTGTGGAGGCGTTCTCGAAGGCGTTGGAGCCGCCGGCCTTGGCGAGGATGTCGTTGTAGATGCCCTTGGCGGCGACCGAGCTGAAGTCGTTGCCGCCCATGGACATGTTGGAGAAGAGCACCATGACCTTCGGCGTCCTCTCCCCCTTCGCCTTGTCCGACACCTTGTCCGAGACGGCCGCGATGTTCTTCTCGGAGGCGGCGATCAGCTTCTCGGCCTTGTCGCTCACACCGAAGACCTTCCCCATGTCACGCAGCAACCGGTGGCTGTCGGCGATGGTCATCTTCGATGTGTCCTGGTCGCAACCCTGCGGGGAGACGTAGGTGTTGGCGCCGACCTCCTTGAGCTGGGCACGGGTGGCAAAGCCGTTCTTCTCGTCGAAGCCGTACGACGTGGTGGACAGCACCAGGTCCGGGCGCAGGCCGAGCATGGCCTCCCGGGGGATGTCGTAGGCGTCGTTGAGTTTCACGTCGCCGGTGGGGAGTTTCTTGATGGCCTCCGCCCGGTCCGCCACCTCGGACCTGCCGTAGCTCTGCTGGTTGGCGACGATCTTGTCTCCGAGGCCGAGGGCCAGCAGGGTGGAGACCTCGGCCACCGAGGCGCCGCTCATCACGACGGCCCGGCTGGGGGCCTTCTTGAAGGTCTCCTGCTGGCCGCAGTTGTCCAGCGTGACCGGGTAGCCGGTCTTCGCGGCCGCGGCCTCGGCCTCGTTCGACTCGGCGCTCGCCTTGTCGTCGGACGAGGAGCCACATGCTGCCGTGAGCAGACAGAGGGCGGCGGCCAGGGCGGCAGCGACCGGCCGGTTCATCGACATACGGGCTCCTTGCGTGCGGGATGTGCTCATGAACTGAAGGGTTCCGCTGCAGTAGTCGGGGTGTGGTGGCCGTGAGTTCCCGGCAGTTGCGGACTATTTCGCGGGCGTCCCGGATCGGAGCGTGTGCCGCTGGGCGGGGCGGGCAGCATACCCGCGGTCACACAGTGGTCCAGGTGGCGGAAGAACAGGTCCCGGTCGACGGGCGGGCAGGTGATGCCGCTGCCTGCCAGGCCGGCGCGGACCCGGTCGGTGTGGACGTGGCCGAGGCGCAGGTCGGTCGGGGCGGCCTGTTCGGCGGCGTCGAGGAAGGCGAGCGTCGTGGCGGCCACGTCGGCCGAGCCGGGCAGCAGTTCCCGCCAGCGCGTGAGCGACAGGGTCCGTATCGGATAGCCGTACTCCCGCACCCAGCCGTAGACATCCGCGAGCCGTACCCGGGGCAGGGTGGCGTGGTTGAAGACCGGACCGGCGGACTTCGCGCCCGGGTCCGGGCCCAGGCTCAGGTGGACGAGGGAACGTGCCACGAAGTCCACCGGTGTCCAGATCTCGTCCTCGAAGAGCTCCGGGACGATCCCCTCCGGTATCCCTGCGCGCAGGACGTTCCACAGGAAGTCCCGCTCGTTGACGTAGCCCGTGTCGGCGGGCCCGACCACCCGGCCCAGCCGGTGGACGGTGACGGGCAGACCGCGTTCGGCCGCCTGTTCCAGCAGCCTTTCGGAGGCCCACTTGGACTGCTGGTAGCCGTGGCGCAGTTGCTCGTGGGCCGGCAGGAACGTCTCCGGCACCTCGGGGCTGCGGCTCACCGGCGGTGCCACGGACAGGGTGGAGACATAGTGCAGGGGTGTCGTGTTGACGGCCGCGAGCCGCAACAGTTGCCGGGTGGACTCGGTGTTGGCGGCGCGCAGGGTGACGTAGTCGCGCATGATGCTGACGGTCGCGGCGTTGTGGAGGATCGCGTCGCAGCTCGCGGCAAGGTCGGACAGGGTTTCCCGGGGCAGGCCGAGGCCGGGTCGGGCCAGGTCTGCGGGCAGGACGGTCAGACGGGCCGACGCCTGTGCGTCGAGCGTGATGCCGTGGTGCGTGAGCGCCGCGTGGACGCGGGTGGTGGCTTCGGGCACGCTCCGTGCCCGTACGGTGCAGACGATCTCGGCCTCCGTGTCGGCCAGGAGTCGCGCCAGCAGATGCGCGCCCACGAAGCCGGTGGCGCCGGTGAGCAGAACGCGCCGGGGGGCGGCCTGGGGAGCGCGGCCGATGGCGGGCCGGATTCCCGGATCCAGCTCACTGTCGGTCAGGAGGGTCTGCGGGAGTGCGGCCGGTGCGGGGCTCGGCCGCTCCGCGTCGGCGAGGAACCGGGCCAGGGCGGTGGCGGTGGGGTACTGGAAGAGCCAGGCCACCTTCACATCCCGGCCGAGTTCCACACCGAGCCGGTTGGCCGCCTGGATGGCCTGGAGGGACTGGGCCCCCAGGTCGAACACGTCGTCGTCCACCGTGACGGCACCGGTGCCGAGGATCTGCCGCCAGATGCCGGTGACGGCCTGTTCCAGGGGACTTCCGGCGGTGGGCGCCCGGTGTGGGGACGGCTCGGCGAGCGCGACCCGGTCGATCTTGCCGGAGCTGGTGCGCGGCAGCCGGTCGACGAGTTCGACGGCGGAGGGGACCATCGCGGCGGGCAGCCTGGCCCGCAGGTGCTCCCTGACCTCGGCGGCGGACGGCGCCGGGGCCGCTGCCACCAGATGGGCGACCAGACGCCTGGTGCCGTCCGGCAGGATCTGCCCGCTGACTGCCGCCTCCCGGACCCGGGGATGGGTGAGCAGGGCGCTCTCGACCTCGGCAGGCTGCACCCGATGCCCGCTGATCTTGAACTCGGTGTCGGCCCGGCCGAGGTGGCGCAATTGTCCGTCCTCGCCGACCCGGACCAGGTCCCCGGTGCGGTAGGCGCGGGGGGCTTGGGGAAGGGCGGTGAGCGGGGCGAAGCGCGAGCCGTCGGGCACATCTCCCCGGTAGCCGTCGGCGAGGGTGTCGCCCAGCAGGTACAGCTCGCCGTCGACGACGGCGGCGCGGATGCCGGGCAGGGGCAGGCCGATGGGGACGTCGCCCGCGGTGAGGCCGGGGTCGTGCAGGTCGGCGACGGTGGCGACGACGGTCGCCTCGGTCGGCCCGTAGGTGTTCAGCAGTGCGACGGAGGTGTCGACGGTCTTGCGCCAGCGCTCGACGCGTTCGGGCAGGGCCGCCTCGCCGCCGATGACGACGGTCCGTACACCCTCGGGCAGGGCCGCGGCGCCGGTCGAGACCGCGTAGGCGACCTCGTGCCAGTACGCGGTGGGCAGGTCGAGGACGCTCACCCGCAGCCGTGCGCAGTCGGCGAGGAAGCGCGGCACCGACTCCGTCATGTCGTCGGTCCGGATCACCAGGGTGGCACCGGCGCACAGGGTGAGGAAGATCTCCTCCACGCTGGTGTCGAAGTGCAGCGGGGCGAACTGCAGGACGCGGTCCTCGCGACGCAGCCCGTAGCGGTGCGTGGCCGCGGCGACGAAGTGGGCCAGCGCGCCATGTGCGATCGCCACACCCTTGGGCCGGCCGGTGGAACCCGAGGTGTGCAGCACATATGCGAGGTCCGTGAGCCTCGGTGCCGGTGGCGTACGCGTGGTGACGGGGCCGAAGTCCTGGCGGTCCAGCGGTAGTACGGCGTAGTCGGGGAAGTCGGCGGCGCGGTCCCTGGTGGTCAGGACGAGCACCGGAGCGGTGTCGGTCAGCAGCCGGGCGGTGCGGTCGGCGGGGGCGTGCGGGTCGAGGGGGCAGTAGGCGGCGCCCGACAGCAGGACACCCACCAGGGCGGCGACGGTGTCGGTGCCCCGGGGTAGGGCGACGGCCACCAGGTCGCCCCTGCCGACGCCGCGGCCCGTGAGTCTGCGGGCGATGTCGCGTGCGGTGTCGAAGAGTTGCGCGTAGGTCAGGGTCGCTCCGGCGTGCTCGACAGCGAGGGCCCCGCCCCGGCGGGCGGCGTGGTCGGCGATCAGGCTCAGTACCGGGCGGGCGGGCGCGGGCAGCGGGCCGCCGTCCAGGACGGGAACGGCCTGGCGCGTCCGCGGGCCGCCGAGCGGCCGGTCCGGGGCGGTGAGCGGCCGGTCCGGGGCGGCGAGCGGCCGGTCCGGGGCGGCGAGCGGCCGGTCCGGGGCGGTGAGGGCCTGCTCCAGCAGGGCGAGCAGGCCCTCCTGGAAACCGGACGTTTCGGTCTCCGTGTACAGGTCGGGGTTGGCGTCGACGGCGATGCGCAGACCGGTGCCGTCGCCGCGGTCGTAGACGTTGACCGCCAGGTCGTCGACGGGGCCGGCGGACACATTGTGGGCGGTGCTCGGATGCCCGGCGAACCGCAGGCCGTACGCGAACGGCATGATGTTCACGCCGGGCCCGGACAGTCGGCGCCGCCCGCCCACCAGCTTCAGGTCGCGGCGCAGTTGCTCGTAGCGGTAGCGCTGGTGCGGCAGTCCGGCGCGCAGTCCGCGCGAGACCCTGGCGACGAGGACGCGGAGGCTGTCGCCGGGGGCGACGGGTACCCGCAGGGGCAGGATGTTGCGCACCATGGCGGGCACCCGCAGGGAGACCGAGCCGAGGCGGGCCATCGCCGGCAGGCTCAGGACGATCTCCGGTGCCCGGGTGACCCGGTGCAGATGAGCGACGGTCACCGCGATCAGCACTTCCGACCAGGTCACCGACAGTTCGCGGGCGACGGTGCGCAGGGTGTCGGCTCCGGCCGGGTCGAGGTCGGTGACCTGACGGTGGAAGGTGCGGGCGGGCAGGGCGGACCGGCCCGCCGGGGTGGCCACCGGCGGCCGGTCGGCATAGCGGTCGGTCCAGTAGGCGCGGTCCTCGGCGTGGCGGGCGGATTCGCGGTAGGCCCGTTCCTCGGCGCGGACGGACTCCAGGGTGCCGAAGCCGCTCTCCGGTACGGGTTGACCGGCCAGGAGGGCGGTGTAGACCTGGGCGACGCGCCGGGCCACGAGGGACAGGCCGAAGCCGTCGAGGGCGATGTGGTGGACGCGGTGGTACCAGAGGTATTCCTCCGGTGCGGTCCGCAGCAGGGCGTGGCCGAAGACCGGGGCGCGGGTGAGGTCGACGGGACGGGCCAGGTCCTGGTCCATCCAGGCCAGTGCGGCGGCGTGCGGATCGGGTTCGGCGGTCAGGTCGGCGAGGTGGGTGTGCCAGTCGACGGCCGGGGTGTGCATCTGCCAGGGGCGGCCGGTGTCGTCGGTGTCGAAGGTGACGTTCAGGGCTTCGGTCTCGGCGACGACGTGGTGCAGGGCCCGGTCGAAGGCGGCCGGGTCCACCGGACCGGCGATGCGCAGGTACTCGGCAGTGTTGTACGCCGGGCTGTCCGTGTCGAGCTGCTGGCCGGCCCAGATGCCCTCCTGGGCGGCGAGCAGCGGACGGCGCTCAGGCGTCGGCATGGTCGGCACCTCGCCGGCGTTCGGTGAGCAGCTGCCACCACTGGGCGAAGGAGGTGCGCTCGGCAAGTTCGACGAAGGTCACCTCGGCACCCGCCTCTTGCCAGCGCTCCAGCAGGGTGACGATGCGCAGCGAGTCCAGCCCCGCGTCCAGCGGGCTGTCCTCCAGGTCGACTTCGCCGGGCTCCAGGAACAGGCACTCCGCCAGGTCCGCGCGGAAACCGTCCAGGGTGAGGGGTTCAGGCATGGGACTCTCTCTCAGTGGCTCGTCCGGTGGTGTGCCGGTGCCGTCGGCGCGCCCGCGCCGGGGCGGGAACGGCACGGGCAGGCACGGCACGGGCGGGAACGGCACGGGCGGACCGGTCAGTTGACCTTGCGCGCGGAGTCGCTCCAGAAGCGGTCGCGCAGCTCGCGGCGGAGGATCTTGCCGCTGGGGTTGCGCGGGACGTGGTCCGTGAACTCGTAGCTCGCGGGCAGTTTGAACGCGGCCAGTCGCGGGACGAGGAAGGTGTGCAGGTCCCGGGGGCTGGGCCGGTGGCCCGCCGCCGGTACGACGAAGGCGTGCACCTTCTCGCCCCAGCGTTCGTCGGGTATCCCGACCACGACCGCCTCGCCCACCGCGGGATGGTGTTCCAGGACGTTCTCGATCTCGGCGGGGTAGACGTTCTCGCCGGCGACGAGGATGGCGTCCTTGATGCGGTCGCGGATGAAGACGTAGCCGTCCTCGTCGCGGTAGCCGGCGTCACCGGTGTGGATCCAGTCGTCGACGAGCGTCTGCGCCGTCTTGTCGGGCAGCCCCCAGTACTCGACCATCCGGGCGGGGGTGTGCAGGCAGATCTCGCCCACCGCGCCCGGTGGCAGTGCACGGCCCTGGTCGTCGATCACCTTGGCCCGCACCCCCGGGTAGGGGTGCCCGGCGGCCTGCATGAGGGGGCCGCCGGGGACGTGGGCGGCCGGGGGCAGACAGACGGCGGTGTTGCCGGTCTCGGTGAGTCCGTAGATCTGCGCGAACTCGCAGTCCAGGACGGCGAGACTCTCCTCCAGCAGCGCCTGGGAGATCGGGGAGCCGCCGTACACCGTCTTGCGCAGGGTGGTGAAGTCCTTCGCGCTCACTCCGGGTTCGGTGAGCATCAGGCGCAGCATGGCCGGGACCACGCAGGCGGTGGTGATGCCGAGGTCGCGGATGAGGTCCACGGCCTGCCGGGCGGCGAAGGCGCGCATCGCCACCACCGTGGTGCCGGCATTGAAGTTCTGGGTGGCCCACCACAGGCCGCCGACGTGGAATCCGGGGATGCCGATCAGCGCGATGTCGCCCGCCCGCCAGTCGATCCAGTCCAGTCCTTCGCCGGCGAGGGCGTCGCGGATCGCGAAGAAGCTGCGGTGGGCGAGCACGACCCCCTTGGGCAGGCCGGTGGTTCCGCTGGTGTAGAGCTGGGCGACCGGGGTGTCGGGGGTGGCCTCGAACTCCGTGTCGCTCTCGGGGTGTTCCGCACGCCATGTCTCGATCGAGGTCACGGGGACGATGATCTCGGGGGGTCCGGGGGGTCCGAGGGGTCCGGGGGGTCCGGTGGGCTCGGTGGGCATGGCCTCGACGTTCGGGGCGAACTCGTCCTCCAGGAACAGCAGCCGGGTGCCGGAGTCCCGCAGGATGTGGCTCACCTCGGGCGCGGTGAGCCGCCAGTTGACCGGGACCAGCACCGTGCCGGTCTTGGCGCAGGCGAAGAGGGCCTCGTAGTAGTGCTCGGACTCCTTGCCCAGGTAGGCCACCCGGTCGCCCTCGGTGAGTCCGGCGGCCCGCAGGGCGTGGGCGAGGCGGTTGCTGCCGCGGTGCAGGTCCGCGTAGGTCAGGGTGCGACCCTCGCAGATCACCGCGGGGGTTTCGGGCTGACGGCCGGCGTGGAAGCGGGTGGTGTGGACGAGGGTGTTCACTTCGGGGTGGTGGAGCCTTGTGCCCTTGTGCTGCGGCGCCGTCGAGTTCTCCATGAGCGGTCTCCCTTCGTGGGTCAGGGGACGTTGACGAACGCGAGGGTCGCCTCGCCGTCGCACCGGCCGCCGTGGGCGTCCTGGTAGCGGAACACGGTGTGGGCGTGGAGGAAGGGGCTGCCGCCGCCGGGGGTGCGCCGGGTCACGGAGCGGAACTCCATCTCCCCGGTGAAGGAGCGGGGGTTGACGGGGCGCCGGAAGTTCGCGGCGAAGCGGGCGATGAGGATGTCCGGGAGCTGGTGGCGCCAGAAGTCGTCGAGGGTCCAGTTCCCGAACCCGGTCAGCAGTCCCTCTTTCACGGACTTGGCGACCAGGTAGTACATCATCTGGTTGTAGGCGATGTTGACCTCGACCGAGTTCAGATGGCCGGTGTCGTCGATATAGCAGGACTCCGGGATCGCGAACGCGCCCCGTACGGAGGAGAGCCCGGCGACGGCGGTGACCTCGGCGGACTTCAGGTACTCGCAGTGCTGCTTGTAGGGCACCAGGACCCGGGACAGCAGTTCCTCGTCGGTGGGGTAGGACTGCTGCGGCGGGGCGGCGGCGCGGTCGGCGGCGTGGTCGGCGGCGGGCGCGGTCATGCGGCCCGCATCCCGTCGTACAGCTTGCGCTCGTCGTGGACGGTGACGCGGTAGGAGACGGTGGGCTCCGGGGTGGTGGTGTGCCGGGCCCGGTGGATGAGGCTGCGGTTGTCCCAGACCAGCAGGTCGCCCTTCTCGAAGCTCTGGAGGTGGATGCCATCGTGCTCGAAGGTGTCGTCGAGTTGGCCGGTGGCCTCGAAGAGGCGCCCCAGCAGTTCCTCGTCGAGCGGTTCACCGTCCTGGCTATCGATGCCGACGGTGAAGCCCTCGCTGAGGTAGAGGACCGTTTCGCCGGTCATCGGGTGGGTGAAGGTGGTGGGTCGGACGACCGGCGGGGTCTTCGTCTCGACCTCCTCGATGATCTCGGAGATGGGCCGGTAGACGTCATGCGGGCGGATCTTGAAGTACTTGCGCACGGAGTGCCGGCAGTGTGTTCCGGCGACCTCCTTCTTCAGTTCCTCGGGCAGCCGCTCGTACGCCGCGCCCATGTCGATGAAGTAGGTGCCGCGGTTCTTCTCCGGGATGACCTGCGGGTGGATCAGGGTGATGCCGAAGGGGTCGGGCATGAACTGGTAGTCGGCGTGCCAGAACTTGCCGGTCTTCGGCACACCTATCTGCTTGCCGTCCTCCGGGACGTTGGAAGAGACGAAGATCTCCGGGACGTCCGGGTGCTGGTACATGGGCTCGTAGTAGGTCTCGGGGCGGCCGAGGCGCTTGCCGAGGGCGAGGAACTCCTGCGGGGAGAGGTCCTGTCCCTTCAGGACGGCGATCTTCTTGGTGTAGATGGTCTGCTTGAGGGTCTGGATGTCCGTGTCGGAGGCCCTGGTGTGGTCGAAGTCCTCGACGGTGACGCCGAGCGCGGCGCCGGGCTGGTCCTTGATCTGCATGGCGGGCGGTCCTTTCGCGGGGTCAGACGGTGGTGGTGCGGCGGGAGTCGACGAGATCGGCCATCTCGCCGAGGGTGAGCCGGGGCTGGAGTTCGGCGTCGCCAACGGTGACGCCGAGGTCGCGTTCGATACGGATGCTGATCTCGACCGTGGTCAGGGAGTCGATGTCGAGTTCGCCGAGGGTCGTCTCGGGGCGGGTGAGGTCGGCGGGAACGTCGTGCAGCTTCGCGATGATGTCGACGATCTGCTCGTAGGTGGTCATGATGTGGTCCGTTCCGGTTGCGGATGTGGAGCGAGTTCGGGCCAGGTCATGAGGCAGGAGCCCCAGGTGAGGCCGCCGCCGAAGGCGGTGAGCAGGAGGCGGTCGCCGGTGCGGAACCGCTGCCGGGCCATGGCGTCGGCCAGGGCGAGCGGGATGGAGGCGGCTCCGGTGTTGCCGACGGCGTCGACGTTGACCACGCAGCGCTCCCGGGGCAGACCCAGGTCGTCGGCGACGGAGTGCAGGATGCGCAGGTTGGCCTGGTGGGGCACGAAGTGGTCGACGTCGCCGGTCTTCCAGCCGGCATCGGACAGCGCGGCCCGTGCCGAGGCGGCCATGCGGGTCACCGCGTGCCGGTAGACCTCCTTGCCGCGCATCGCGAAGTGGCGTTCGGCGTGGGTGGGTTCGGCGTGGGTGGAGTCGCCGTGGGTGGAGTCGGCGTGGGTGGAGTCACCGCCGGTGGAACGCTGACGACCGCCGGTGGAACGCTGACGGGAGCCGCCCGCGGCGACCGTGATCAGATCCTCGTGGGCGCCGTCGCTGCCGAGGTCGAAGTGGCCCACCGCGCCGGGCTCGTCGGCGTGCCCCGCGCGCAGGACGGCCGCTCCGGCACCGTCCCCGAAGATGATCGCGTTGGCCCGGTCCAGCGGGTCGACGATAGTGGAGTAGGTGTCCGCGCCGATCACGAGGACCCGGCGGGCGACACCGGAGGCGATCAGCCCGGCGGCGGTGGCGAGGCCGTACACGAACCCGGTGCACACCGCGCCGACGTCAAACGCCGCGGCTCCCGCCAGGCCGAGGCGGGTGGCGACCATGGGCGCGGTGGCGGGGCAGGGGCGGTCCGGGGTGGTCGTGGTGACGATCACCGCGTCGGCCAAGTCGGTGCCGGCGGAGCGCAGGGCGAGCCGGCCGGCCTCGACGGCGAGGTCGGAGGTGGCCTGGCCGGGCGCGGCGATGTGCCGTCGACGGATCCCGGTGCGGGTGCGGATCCAGGCGTCGTCGGTGTCCAGCCGTTCGGCCAGTTCGTCGTTGGTGACCACGCGGGGCGGCACCCATCCGGCCAGTCCGCACAGGACGGCCGCCGACCCCGGCGGGCTCAGGGTGTTTCTGGGCACAGCTGTTCTCCTCGTGGGGTGAGAAGGGGTGAGAGAGGGGTGAGAAGGGGAGCGGGGTGAGGCGCCTACGCGGCGGTCGTCGCGGTTCTGCGCAGGGCCAAAGTGAGCAGCACGCCGCAGCCGAGGCCGGCCGCGATCGCGAAGACGGCGGCCCGGATCCCCGTCAGTGCGGCGTCGTCCGGCGGGCCCTGGCCGACGCCCCCAGACAGGGCGACCAGCAGAGCGAGGCCGACCGCACCACCCACCTGGAGGGTGGTGGAGGCCATGCCGGAGGCGACGCCCTGGTCCTCGGCGGCCACCCCGGAGGCGGCGACGATCCACATGCCGGTCCAGGCGGCGCCCTGCCCGAGCCCGAGCAGCACGATCCCGGGCAGCAGCAGGGCATACGAGCCGTCCGCGGTGAGCGCGAGACCGAGGGCACCGGCTCCCGCCGCGCCCAGCACCATGCCGCCGACCAGCATGCGACGCACCCCGACCCGGGCGACCGCCCGTTCGCCGGCCTGGGTGCCCAGGGCGGTCACGACGGCGGGGACCAGGAACGCCAGTCCGTTCGCGAACGCGCTGTAGCCGCGCACATTCTGGAAGTAGAGGGTCATGAAATAGGGCAGGGAGCTGAAGGTGGCGCTGTAGAGGGCGGTGACCGCCATCGCGGCGATCAGCCCTCGGTGGGCGAACAGCCGGGCCGGCACCAGCGGGTCGCGCGAGCGGGTCTCGACGACCGCGAAGACGGTCAGCAGGGTGACCGCGAGGACGACGCCGAGCAGGGCGGACGGGCTGTCCCAGCCCGCCTCCGGGGCGTGTATCAGCAGGAACACCAGGAGCGTGATCCCACCGGTGGCGGCCAGCCCGCCGGTGACGTCGAACCGCCGGGTGCCGCTGCGCGGACCGTCCACCGGGAAGAGCAGCCGGCCCGCCCACGCCAGGGCCGCCGCCACGGGAACGTTGACGAAGAACACCGACGGCCAGCCGAACGCCTCGACGAGCACCCCGCCCAGCAGCGATCCGAAGCACAGGCCCCCGGCCCCCGCGGCGCCCCACACCGCCAGGGCCCGGTTCCGGGCCGGCCCCTCCTTGTAGATGGTGTTGATCAGGGCGAGGGTGGCCGGGAACAGCAGCGAGCCGCCGATGCCCTGCACCGCGCGGACGGCCACCAGGACCCCCGCCGACCCGGACAGCCCGCCCACCAGCGAGGACCCCGCGTACACGAGCGCCGCGGCGACGAAGGTCCGGCGCCGGCCCAGCAGATCGGCCGTCCGGCCGCCCAGCAGGAGGAAGCCGCCCGTCGTCACGACGTAGGCACTCACCACCCACTGAAGGTCGTGCGGGGAGAAGCCGAGACCGGTGCCTATGTCCGGAAGGGCGACGTAGACGATGTTGTAGTCGAGCGCGATGACCAGCTGGGCCAGCGCCAGAACGAGAAGAGACAGTCGTGCCCGCACCGGTCGACATCCCCCTCACCCATCAGCGGAAAACGGCGAAAATTCAGATCGGAAAATCGAACCGGCCGACCATTTTCAGTCACCATAACACCCGGAAGGGGAATTGAGAACGGTTCGCAGAACAACATTTCCCGAGGGTTTGAATTGCATTTTCGGGCAGCGCTGAAATCCGGCAGTACCGCTCTGCCGGATGTTTTTCGGTGCGAGTTTCAGACGGTCAGCCGTCCCCCATGAGACGCCTGATCTCCGTGATGAGTGCAGTGAGCGCCCGACGTTCCGGAATGCTTGTCTCCGGATGCCAGAGGTCTATGAGCAGACAGGTCCGTGGGCGGTTGCCATCGTTTCGCGCCTCATGCTCGAAGGAATAGTCGAAGAGCAGACAATTCCCCTCCTCCCAGGAACGGGTTTCGCCCGCCACCGTGATACCGCAGCCGTCCGGAATGTCCACGGCGAGATGCAGATTGATGCTGAAATTCCATAGGTCACAATGCGGAGCGATGGCCGCACCCGGCAGCAGGGTGGAGAAATGACATTCCAGGAGAGGACATATCTTGTCCGTCTCGACCGCGAACTCCTTGAGCACCTTGTACGCCGTGGGCACGGTCCCGGCCGATTCCTCGACCAGACCCCCCGCCCGGTACAGATAGAGGGCCTGCCAGTCCTCCTGACGGGTCAGATAGTGCTCGTAGTCCGAGAACGCCTCCCGGCGCCCCGCCCAGGCCGCGGTCAGCTCCGCCTTGATCGCCGGATGAGCGGCTTCGAACGCCTCGACGACCGGGGTCAGTTCGGGATGACCGTGAGGATCGTGCCAGGGGGTCGGGGACAGCCCGGGCAGAATCCACTTGGCTCCCTTCTGGAGCGGGTGCCGCGGTGCCCCTCCCCCGGGTTCCAGCATCTGTTCCACACGCATGATGGAGTCCGTGCCATGCTCGCCTCTGATCGCCGCGAAGGCGTTCTCTATCTCGGGTGTCATGCGGGCCCCTCCTGGCCGCTACCGCCGTGGCCGCTACCGCCGTGGCCGGCTGCCGAGTCGGTGTCGGGTGTGGTGTCTGGCGTCGGGTATCGGTGTAGTAGTCGGGTGAAGAAGCCCGGGAGTTCCCGGGACGTTCCCTCAAATCTTTGGCACACCAAGGAAGTTGGGTCCTTCACTCATCGCCGCAGGTGAACGGCGCGCGTCGGAGTGGTCCGGCGCGACCGGATCGGCCGCGAGCGGCGACAACTGCGGTGCCGGACAACAAAATCGCATGCTGTTGACTCCCACGCTCCAGTAGTCGCCCGCTCGTGCCGTCGGGTTCCCGGCGGCACAGCCCTTTTCTGAGGACCGCGCCGCCGAGACCGCCGACGCCGAGACCGCCGACGCCGGTGCCGCCGACGCCGGTGCCGCCGACGCCGGTGCCGCCGCACAGGACGGCGTCCGGGTCAGGCCGCCAGTGTGCTCGGCTCGTCGGCTTCCTTGAGCAGCCGTTCGAGGGTGACGCGGGCGCGGGCCACCCGGGAGCGGACCGTGCCGATGGGACAGCCGACGAAACCGGCCGCCTCCTCGTACGACAGTCCGGCCACCTGGGTCAGCAAAAACGCCTCCCTGCGTTCGTCGGGCAGGGTGTCCAGCAGGTCGAGCAGGGCCACGCCCTCGTCGAAGCCCGGCAGACCGCACGGCTGACTGCGCTCCACCGTCGCCTGCCAGTCCATGGCATCCGCGATCCGGGGGCGGGCCGCGGCGCGGCGCAGGCTGTCGGCGACCGCGCGACGGGCGATCGACAGCAGCCAGGTACGGGCCGAGGCGCGGCCTTCGTAGCGGTGCAGGCTGCCGAACGCCCGCGCAAAGGTGTCCTGAGTCAGATCGTGAGCGGTCTGCGGATCGCCGCTGAGTCGGGCGACATAGCGCAACACGTCGCCGTGCAGGGCACGGGCGAAGTGCTCGGCCGCGTCGGGGTCTCCACCGCGGGCGGCCAGCGCCCAGGCGGTTGCCGACGCGTCCGCGGAGGCGCGATCCGCCCGGGGAGCGGGCAGGACAGAGATCATCACGTGATGTCCTTCTCGGGTCTTCCGGGGGCCGGGCCCGCACAGGGGCATGGCTCACCGGCACATGGGGTGCGTCCGTAGGCGAGAGGTACGGCGATGCCCGGAGCCCGTCATGGCCCGGCCGCTCGCGGCGGCGCGTGGACGCGCCGAGGCGAGGAGCCCGCCGAGGGACCTGCGTGCGAGAGCACCGCAGGACGAGAGGCGAAGTGGGCCCCGGTGGATCCAGCTGTCTCAGACGACAGCGGTACCCGCGGGCGGGCCCCGGAAGGTGAGGGAACAGCACAGAAGCAGACGCACCGGAGTCGGGCAGGCGGCATCACGACACCTGTGCACGGGCGGGCGACGGAACGGCGTGGGCGGGGCCAGCAGCAGCCGCAGGGGCGCCGCCAGCCAGGCCGCCGCCGCCCGCAGGACGCGGAAAACGGCCCGCTCGCCGTAGGCCAGCCACAGCCCGCACAGGGCCGCGGCAAGGAGATGCGCGGCGAACATCCCGGCCGAGGCGGCACCGCTCATATCGGCCATGCCGTGCATGCCGTGCATGCCCCCGTGCAGGTGGTCGAGGCCGCCCATGCCGTGCACCGCGTGCGCGGTGGACCCCAGGTCCGTCCCGCCCATGGAGCCCATGCCCATCGAGCCCATCGACCCCATGTGCATCGACCCCATGTGCATCGGCCCCATGTGCATCGTGCCCATGTGCATCGGCCCCATGTGCATCGACCCCATGGAGCCCATGTCCATGGCGCTCGTGCCCGTCGGGACACCGGTGGTGTGGGGCAGGGCGGTGGGATCGGATGTCGACGTGGACGCGAGCGTCTGCGCGAGGGAGAAGGTCTCGTGGAGCACGGCCTGCGCGGCGGTCACGACCGCGACGATCAGTGTGCGTCCGCGCTCCCGACCGGCCAGCAGCCAGCCGACCGCACCGGTGCCGGTCGCACCCGCGGCCATGGCCCACCAAGGAACGGAGGTCCCCGACATGGTCGCGTGGCCGAGGGCGGCGAGCAGCACGCAGGCGGCGGCGAACACGCCGGCCCGCACGGTGCGGCACCACCCTCGGACAGTCATAGCCCGCCCATCCTCGCACCCGGCGCCCGATTGTCATCAAGGGGTACGTATGAGCCCCCGCCCCCCGACTCACCGTCAGGGACGTGACACAACTCACAGCAGCCACGGGGGAATTCGGGAACTCAGGACCTCGGAACCGTGGGGAACGACTACGGCAACGGCACCGAACCGGGCCGCACCACAACGGCCAGGACCTGAACCCTGCCGCCGCGCCGGAACTCCAGGGTGAACGGCACGAGATCACCCGAGCGCCACTCCTCCGAGGGCACGGGCACCGTCAGGTCGACCCCGCTCGGCGACATGGCGAGGCTGTCGCCCGCCGCGAGGGAAACGGAGTCGATCGCGGACCGGTAGGCCGCGTTCCCTCGCTGCATACGGTGCCGGGAGAGCGTCACATCGCCGGGGACGTCACGCGCCGTGATCCGGACCAGTGTGTCGGCCGAGCCGCCCTCGTTGGCGATGCGGAAGAACGCCGCCGTCTCCGGGACTCCGGCGGACGGCAGCAGCACCCGCCCGTCCGTGACACGGATGCGCGCCGGGCTGCCCGCCCGGCCCGTGCCGACCCAGGTGGTCAGGCCCGCCAGCGCCACGCTGCACGCGGCGACGGGCACCAGGGCGGCGAGCGCGCCGTCCCGCAGCCGCCGCCGGTCGTAACTCCCCAACAAGGCCACCCGGCCCAGGATCCGCTTCATCGGGCACCTGCCTTGCCGCCCCGCGTACCGTGCCCCCGGCCGCGAGCGGAAGACGGCTGCCAGTTGCGCAGCCGCAGGCTGTTGGCCACCACCAGCACGGAACTCACCGACATCGCCGCGGCGGCGACCATGGGATCGAGCAGGCCGACCATGGCGAGCGGCACGGTGACGACGTTGTAGCCGAACGCCCACGCCAGATTGGCCCGGATCGTGCCCAGTGTGCGCCGGGCCAGCAGGACGGCGTCGACGAGCGCCTCGATGTCTCCGCGTGCCAGGGTCAGGTCGGCCGCGCCGATGGCGACGTCGGTGCCGCTGCCCATGGCGATGCCGAGGTCGGCGGCGGCGAGCGCGGCGGCGTCGTTCACGCCGTCGCCGACCACCGCGACCCGTGCGCCCTGCTGCTTCAGCTCCGCTACGAGGGTGGCCTTGTCCTCGGGGGTGCAGCGGGCGTGCACCTCGTCGATGCCGAGCGCGTCGGCGACGGCCTCGGCGGGCGCCGAGCGGTCGCCGGTGGCGAGCACCGGGCGGACACCGAGCCGGCGCAGCCGGTCCACGGCCCGGTAGCTGCCGGGGCGCACGATGTCTCCGACGTCGATCAGCGCCTTGGCCCGACCGTCGACCCGCACCAGAACCGGAGTGTGCGCGGCTTCCTCCGCCGCGTCCAGTGCTTTGGCCAGGACACCCGGCACCTTGGCGTCCGGCGCGCCCACCTCGAGCGTGAGGCCGTCCACGCGGCCGCTGACCCCGCGGCCCGGCACCGCGACGAAGTCCGTCACGTCCGGCAGCGGTTCGGCTGTCGCCGTGCGGCGCGCATACGCGGTGATCGCCCGCCCGATCGGATGCTCGGAACCCTGCTCCACGGCCCCGGCCAGCCGCACCACCGCGTCCTGCCCGAGCGCGTCCGGTACGACGGTGACATGGGCCACCGTCATATGACCGGTGGTCAGCGTGCCGGTCTTGTCCAGGACAACCGTGTCCACGTGCTGAAGGGCTTCCAGTGTCTGCGGCCCGCTCACCAGCACACCCAGCTGCGCCCCACGCCCGGTGGCGGCCATCAGGGCCGTGGGTGTCGCCAGTCCCAGTGCGCAGGGACAGGCCACGACGAGGACGGCCACGCAGGCGGTGAGCGCCGCCTGCGGATCGGCTCCGGCGCCCAGCCAGAACCCGAGGACGGTCACCGCGACGGCCAGGACGACGGGTACGAACACGCCGGCGACCGCGTCGGCCAGCCGCTGTGCCCGCGCCTTGCCGGCCTGCGCCTCCGTGACGAGGCGGGTGATCCGGGCCAGCTGGGTGTCCGCGCCGACCGCGGTCGCCTGGACGAGAAGCAGCCCGCCGGCATTGACGGCCCCGCCGATCAGGGCCGAGCCGGGACTGACCTCCACGGGTTCGCTCTCGCCGGTGACCAGGGACAGGTCGACGGCGGAGCTGCCTTCCGTCACCCGCCCGTCGGTGGCGACCCGCTCACCGGGGCGCACCACGAAAACCTGCCCCACCCGCAACCGCTCGATGGGGATCGACCGTTCACCGTGCTCGTCCCGTACGGACACCTGCTTCGCCGCCAGTTCGGCCAGCGACCGCAGCGCCTGCCCGGTTCCCCGCCGGGCCCGGCCTTCCAGGAACCGGCCGGTCAGCACGAACAGCGGGACGCTCACGGCGGCTTCGAGATACAGGTGCGCCATGCCCTCCGACGCGGAGGGCAGCAGGCTGAACGACATCCGCATCCCCGGCTCGCCCGCTCCCCCGAGGAAAAGCGCGTACACCGACCAGGAGAACGATGCCACGACCCCCAGGGAAACCAGGGTGTCCATGGTGGCCGTGGAGTGACGCAGCCCCCGCACCGCCCTGACGTGGAAGGGCCAGGCGCTCCACACCGCCACCGGAGCGGTCAGCATGAAGCACAGCCACTGCCAGTTGCGGAACTGCAGGGCCGGCACCATCGACAGCACCAGGACCGGCACGGCCAGCAGCGCGGTGACCACGAGTCGTTCCCGCTCGCGCCGGGCCTCGGTCCCGGCCTCGTCCGCCTCCTCGGTCGCCTCATCGTCTTCGCGCACGGGCAGAGCGGCCTGGTATCCGGCCTGCTCGACCGCGGTGACGAGGTCCTCGGGCGCGACACCGGCCGGATGACTGACCCGCGCGAGCCCCGTGGCCAGGTTGACCGTGGCCGTGACGCCCTCCAGCTTGCCGAGCTTCTTCTCCACCCGCCGGACACAGGCCGCGCAGGTCATCCCGCCCACGGTGATGTCCGTGACCACGATGCTCGTCGTCAGTTCGGCCCCCATCACTCACCGTGCCCGTGGCTCATCCCCGGCATGTCCTGCGTACTCCCGTCCGTTCCGGGTACGTCGTCCCTGCCGCCGCCGCTCCCACCGCTGCCCCCGGTGCCGTGTATGCCGGGCGCCACCGGCCCCGCCGCCGTTCCGACGGCGTAGGACACCGAGAACACCGCCACGAGCAGGAGCAGGAAGCCGCAGAGCGCGGGAGGCGGCAGCAGACTGCGGGAGACCGCACCGGCGGGGCGGGGTGACAGCGGAACATCGGCCATGTTCGACCTTCCTGGTCGCATCGAACCGTCGCACAGGCGAGGGCAGTTGAAGTCGTACCGCTTCAGTAGTCGAGTCGACGGGACGTCGAGTTCCGACGACCAATCGTGACGTGCCTCACGGACAGGCGAGACCCAGGATCGGCTGCGAGGGACCGGAGGAGGACGTGAATTCGGGCAGGGTGAGGGCCGAATGGGCCGCTCGTCCCTCCGTGGAGGGCATGGCGCTGAGCTTGCGCAGCCTGTCGTTGCGCTGTTCCAGGGCCCGAGCGGTGATCGGGAAGAGTGTGGCACCGCCCTCACCGACCAGCCCCTGGTTCACGGTCACAAACTCACGGGTGCTGTGTTCGTAGGCGGCGAAGCCCGCGGCGTGGTCCCGGTCGTCGAGGGAACCGGCGAGCATGTACGCACCGACGAGCGCGAGGCTGGTGCCCTGTCCGGTGAGGAACGAGGGCGCGTACGCGGCGTCGCCCACCAGCGCGACCCTGCCGCTGGACCAGCGGGGCATGCGGATCTGGCTGACCCCGTCGAAGAACAGGTCGTCCGCGTCGCGCAGGGCGGCCAGCATGCCCGGGACCTCCCATCCCGCGTCGGCGAAGACCCCGGCGACCAGGTCCCGTTGGGCTTGCGGGTTCCGGAACGTGTCGAACGGCGGTTCCGGGAGGGCGAAGTTGAGGAAGGCGTGCACGTCGTCGTTGTCCCCCACGGCGTAGAGTGCCGCGGCCCTGCCCGGGGTGTTCCACATCACGGTCTCGCGGGAGAGCCCGAAGGTGTTGCGCAGGGTGAACACGGCGAAGCAGTAGCCGAGGTATCGGTGGAACTGTTCTTCGGGGCCGAACAGGAACTCTCGGGTACGAGAGTGCACTCCGTCCGCACCGAACACCATGTCGAACGTACGCCTGCCGCCCCCGCGGAAGGTGACGTCGACCCCGTGGCCGGACTGGTCGAGGGTGTCGATGGAGTCGTTGAACAAGAACTCCACGTCGTCACGGACCGCCGTGTAGAGAGCGTCGGTCAGATCGCCGCGCCGCACCTCCAGGTCCCGTCCCGCGACCCCGCCGGTGAGGGTGTGCGGGGTGACCGCGGCCACCTCGCGGCCGTCCCCGTCGAGGAAGGTCAGCCGACGCAGGTCGATGTGCGCGTCCTGCAGCCGCGGCAGGATTCCCATCCTGCGGACAACCTCGAGTGCGGTGCCGCGCACGTCGATGGGGTAACCGCCGTCTCGAAGTGTGCCCGCCTTCTCGACCACCGTGACGGTGAATCCGTAGCGGTTCAGCCAGAACGCGAGGGCGGCCCCCGCGACGCCGGCCCCGGATATCAGGGCCGTGCGCCGCGCCGTGGTACGGGTATCCCTCAACACATCAGTGCGGGTCATTCCTTGACTCCTTTGCTCATGGTGCGGGTGACAAGCAGGGACAGCGCCGTGACGGCGCCGGCTATGACGAAGCCGGTGACGAAGGCCGATTCGGCCGGGACATCCGACCCGGAAGGGGTCCCGGCGGTGAGGATCGCACCACTGACCTGCGCGCCCACGGCGTAGCCGAGCACGCGGGTCACCAGGACCAGGCTGGTGGCGATGCCGGTGTCACGTTGGTCGACGGATGTGGCGGTGCCGGTCACCATCGCCGTGACGCACAGGCCGTTGGCCAGCGCGATCATCGCCTTGCCGATGACGAGGTGCCAGATCTCGGTGTGCACGGCTGCCAGGGCGATCAGGGCGACGACCATGATGACGATCCCGGCGGTGACCACGGCACGCGAGCCGAGACGCCGCGCCCCGATCCCACTGATCGGCCCGGCCAGCGACGCGGCCACGACGCCGGGCAGCAGGAAGAAGCCGATCTCGGTGGCACCTGCCCCGAAGCCGTACGCGTCGGCGGGCACCGCGAACAGCTGCGGGACGAGATAGACCGCCACCGAGGTGCCGACGCAGATCACGAAGGTCAGCACACATGACTTCCACACCGCAGGCCGTGCCAGCATGCGCAGATCGACCATCGGCGAGGCGGCACGACGCTCGACGGCTGCCCATCCGGTCACGCAGGCGGCCAGAACCACGATGAGGGCGCCGAGTACGAGTGGCTGCGAGCCGATATCGGGCGCCAGCGCGAGCACAAGCATGAGTGTGACCAGCGTCCCGCTCAGGAGAAACAGGCCGGGCCAGTCGACCCCGGCGTCGTCCGACCGGCCCGGCGGATCGCGCGGCATCAGCCTGCTCACCAGCAGGGTGGCCCCGATGACCGCGATCGTCGGCAGCGCGAACATCCAGTGTCGGGACAGCCCTTCCGCCACAGGCCCGGCCGACAGCGTTCCCGCCATCCCGCCCCCCACGAACAACCCGCTGACCACTCCGATGGCCACCTTCGACTCTCCCGCGGGGAGGTGTGCGCGCACCAGGATGAACGACAGGGGCAGCGCGCCCACCATCGCTCCCTGGAGTACCTGGCCGAGCAGCAGCACGGGCAGGTTCGGCGCCAGGGCGGACACCAGTCCACCGGCACAGACCACTGCCATCAGCCGGATCAGGACCCGTTTTCCGCCGTAGCGGTCGCCGAACTTGCCTGCGACCGGTGTGACGAGCGCGCCGGTGATGAGGAGCATGATGCTGAGTAACGCCCCTTCGGCGGGACTCATGTCCAGCTCGCGTTGCAGGAGCGGGAGCGTCGGCGTCACCACCGACTCCAAGGCACCGGTGGCCACTGCCAGCATGCCGAGAGCCCCGACAGCGGCCTTCCCGATGTGGACCGGGGGAGCCAGAGTCGCGGTCATGGATGTATGTCCTTTCCGTCATTGCCGGGCGGGTAAGGGGTCGGCCGTACGTACGCGTAGCGCGGCCGCCTTGCCGGGACCGGCGCGGATACGACGGCCCTTCACGCGGGGCTCGGGTCCACCCGGAAGTGGGCCGCCATCCTGTCGGCGGCCGGGGAACTGTTCCTCGCCGACGGCTTCGACCGGGCCGGCGTCGACGCGGTCGCCGCCCGGGCCGAGAGCTTCTTCGGGATGAGCGCCGCTCAGGTCGCGTTCTTCGTCCAGGTACAACTCGCCGTCGGCGAGGGGGAGATCGGCGAGGAACTGCCTCGTGGCGACCGGGGTCAGCACCGAACCGGCCGGGGTCAGCACCGTACCGACCGGGTCCTCGGGATGATCCGTTTCCCCGCGCGGCCGCACTCGATCTCCCGGCGTGAAGCGCCGGTTTCGCGTCATGGTCTCAGGCATCCCGGTCGCGCAGTGCCGCGCGGGCCGGGAGGGTCACGGCGAGGAGGCCGAGGGATACCGCGGTTGCGGCGAATGTGGCGTACAGCAGCGGGGGTATGTGGGGGGACTCGCCCGTCAGGCCCCGCATCATCGGGGTCAGCGTGATCATGGCGATGGTGGTGCCCAGGGCCACGCCCGCTGCCGATACCAGCAGGCTCTCCCAGCGGAGCATGCGCAGCACCTGTCGGCGGGTGGAGCCGACGAGGCGGAGCGTGGTCAGTTCGCGGCGGCGGTCCAGGACCGTCATCACCAGGGTGTTGACGGCGGCGATGGCGGCGAAGCCGCCCAGGACGGCGGCCATCATGTAGTTGGCCCAGGCGCCGAGTTCGCGGTCCACGTTCTGCTCGACGGCGTAGCCCGAGGCGTCGGTGACCTTGCCGAGTGCGGCGAGCGGTTCGGCGTCGCCGCCGCGTACCAGCAGCGTGCTGTCGAAGCCCGATGTGACGTGGCCGGCCAGGGACGCACGGTCCATGGTCACCGCCGCCAGGCCCAGGCCGCGGCCGTAGACCGCGACTACTTCCGGGCGGGCCTCGGTGCCGTCGGGGAGGTGGAGCGGCAGCTTGTCGCCGACCTTGACCTTCGCCGCGGTGGCGAGGGTTTTGTCGATGGCGATACGGCCCGCACCCACGCGGTCCAGGCTGCCGCTGCGTACGTCCAGGTCCTGTACCTCGGCGAGTTGGGCGCCGGAGCCCGAGATGCCTTGGGTCGCCGATCCCTGCAGCGATGTCTCGCCGCCGGAGTCGACGGGCACCAGCACCTGTGTGTCGAGCAGGCTCACGGCCGCATCGACGCCGGGAGCGCGGGCGGCCCGGTCGGCGGCGCCGGCCGGCAGGCCCGCCGGGTTGGTGACGACGTGGTCGGCCGTGATGCCGTCGTGGAGCTGTTCTGCGGCGATCTGGCTCTCGCTCGTGTGCATGAAGACGAGCGTCGAGGCGAAGGCCATCGCCAGCACGATCGGGGTGATCGCGGAGGCCAACCGGCGGGCGTTGGTACGGGAGTTGGCGGCGGCCAGCGCCGCCGCGGCGCCGCCGCCGCGCAGCAGGAGACCGAAGAGTGCGGCGCACAGCCGGGCCACCAGCGGGCCGAGCAGCGCGACGGCGAGCATGAAGAGCATGACGACGCCGAGGGAGGCGTTGGCCGCGTCGGCACCGGCGGCGGAGGCGGCAACGCCGGCGAGGACCGCGCCGCCGCCGAGGGCGGCAAGGCCGAGGACGATTCGGAGGATGCCCGGCCGCAGCCGCTCCACCGAGGCTTCGGTGAGCGCCTGCCCCGGTTTGATCTTCGCGGGCCTGCGCCCGGCCGTCCAGCCGGCGCCGAGCGCCGTGAGCAGCCCGGTCCCGACGGAGATGAGCAGCGGGATCCACGAGACATGCAGATCGACCGCCTCCGGGATGGCTCCGCGGTCCTGCAGCTGCCCGAACCACCAGCTCGCCAGCGCGATCCCCGGCAGGCACCCGAACAGCCCGGCGAGCGGCGCGACAAGCAGCGCTTCGGCGGCGACCGCGCGGCGGATCTGCCGCGGGGTGGCGCCGACGGCGCGCAGTAGCGCGAACTCGCGGGTGCGCTGGCCGACGGAGAGGGCGACCGTGCCGGCCGCGGTGAAGACGGCGACGAGGGTGGCGATCCCGCCGAAGGAGCCGCCGAGTGCGGTGAGCGTCTCCTTGGCGTACGCCAGGCCCCGGTCCTCGACTTCGCCGCGGCCGTTGCCGGTGAGCACCTGCGCGCCGGAGCCGGCAAGTGCCTTCTCGACGGCGTTCGCAAGGGCGTCGGCGCCGGTGCCGTCCTTGGCCAGCACGGCGATGGCGTCGGCCTTGCCGGGGTGCCCGGCGAGGGTCGCGGCCCGGGTGTCGGCGAACCAGGCGGTGGGGCCGGTGCGGCCGTCGCCGGGACCGGCGGCGGCTAGGCCGGAGACGCGGAAGTCGGCCCGGCCGGAGGCGGTTTCGAGGGTGACGGTGTCACCGACGGCAACCTTGGCGCCACGGGCGGCGGCCCGGTCGAGCACCACGTCGCCGGTGCGCGGGGCGGCGCCGGCGGCCAGATCCGTACCGGTGAAGGCGTGCGCGCCCCAGCCATGGCCGGTGAGGGCGCGGGCGTCTTCACCGGTGCCGCCCTCGCCGCTCTGTCGCACCGGGAAGGTGAAGTCCGGCACCGCGGCCTCGGCGCCGGGCGCCCGTGCGGCCTTCGCCGCGAGCCCCGCGTCCACGCGAGCGGTGTCCGGCAGCGGGTACGCGGTTTCCTCGGGGCCGTCGATGGTGTCGGTGACGAGTCGCGCGGACTGGTCGGCCGCCGCGACGACCGGCGCCTTCGCGTACCGCTCCGCCGGCACCGAGGCGCGGATGCCGGTCTCCAGCAGGATGCCGCAGGCCGCGACGATCAGTGCCGACATCATCAGCGCGACGAACGTGCCCGCGAACGAGGCGGGTTTGAAGCGTACGGCCGCGCGGGCGAGGCCGTTCGGGGCGAAGCTCCTCATGCCGCGGCCCCTGCCATCGCACCCGTACGGCCGGCAAGCAGCGTCATCCGCGCCGCGATCTGCTCCGCCGAACCGTGCTCCAGGCTGTCGGCGAAGGTGCCGTCGGCGAGGAACAGCACACGGTCGGTCCAGGCGGCGGCGGCCGGGTCGTGGGTGACCATGACGACGGTGGCGCCGAGGGTGTCCACCGCGTGCCGGAGCAGTCCGAGGACCTCCGCGGCCGTGCCGGTGTCAAGGGCGCCGGTGGGCTCGTCGGCGAACACCACGTCCGGGCCGGTGACCAGGGCGCGGGCGACGGCCACGCGCTGCTGCTGGCCGCCGGAGAGCTCGCCGGGGCGGCGCCGCGCCTTGTCGGCGAGCCCGACCTGCGCGAGCACCGCGGCCGCTCGGCGGCGGTCGGGGCGCTGCCCGGCCAGGCGCAGGGGCAGCAGGACGTTCTGCTCCACGGTCAGCGACGGCAGCAGGTTGAACGCCTGGAAGACGAAGCCGAGTCGGCTGCGGCGGAGTTCGGTGAGCCTGTTCTCGCTCATGCCCGTGATCTCCGTGCCGCCGAGGCGCACGGATCCCGCCGACGGCCGGTCGAGCCCGGCGGCGCACTGCAGGAAGGTGGACTTGCCGGACCCGGACGGCCCCATGACCGCGGTGAACGTGCCGCGCGGCAGGGCGAGGTCGACGCCCGCGAGGGCATGCACGGAGCCCGCGCCGCGGCCGTACTGCCGCCGGACACCGCGCAGTTCGACGGCAGGACCGGGTGTGGCGGCCGGGACCTCCGGTCGGTCGTCCACCGTGTGCCGCTTGCCGTTGCGTAGCCTCATGTTCCGCCCTCTCGCGATCTTCTCGTGCCGACGAGTTGAAGTGTGCGGGGACGGCTGCGCGCCGGGCGTCACACCCGGGAGCCAATGTGGAGGTGCTACCACGGTAGGGGGTGGGTGGAGGAAGGACAGGTCCTACCCTCCGCCGGAGGGCTACCGCCCGGGGCCCGGGGACGAAGCCCCGGCCTGCGCCGGAACGGGGCATCCTTTGCTCGGGGCTTGTCGGCGAGCTTGGGGAAGGGGCTGCCGGGCTGCCGCTCGCGTGGCGTGCAGGAGCCTTCGCCCCGTTGCCGCCCTGTGCCGGGGTCCGGAGCGTAGCCGCGGCGAGGGAGCCACGTTGCCGACTGGGTGGGGGGCGCCTGCGCCGTCGGGGGTCGTGGAGCGAGCCGCCCCAACGGGACCGCGACCCGCCCGACGCGGCTCAGGGACGCCGGCACCAGCACCGTGCGGGCACCAGGGGCCGCAGGCCCCTCCGCCTTTGATGGCGACGTGCTCGGGGTTCCGGGGCGCGTCCCCGGGGAGGGGCCGTCCGGCGGTTTCCAGGGATTGTTGCGCCGGTCACGGCCGGTCCGCTCGTTCATACCGACGATCCGGCACGCTTCCCTGTTGCTGTAGCCCGCACTCACGAGCCGGACGCATTCCTCGTTCCGGCGCCGGGCACGGAGCTTCTTCCGTCCCTGAGCCACGGTCCGCACCGTGCGGATCTCGAAGTCCACCGCACCCCTTGAGCCGGGGGTGCGAGGACCGCGAGGACCACCAGAACTCAAGTCCTACTCGCCCGGGGCCACCAGCCCCGACTCGTACGCGAAGACCACCGCCTGGGCACGGTCGCGCAGGCCGAGCTTGGTGAGGACGCGGCTCACATGTGTCTTCACCGTCTGCTCGGCCAGCACCAGCGTCTGCGCGATCTCCGCGTTGGACAGGCCGCGGGCCACCAGGGTGAGGACCTCGGTTTCGCGTTCCGTCAGGGCCTTGAGCCGCAGCGCGGGCTTGCCTCGGGCGGCGGGACGTTGCCGGGCGAAGTCCGCGATGAGGCGGCGCGTCACGGAGGGGGCGAGCAGCGCGTCGCCCGAGGCCACGACGCGTACCGCCGCGATGAGGTCGGCCGGCGGCGCGTCCTTCAGCAGGAAGCCGCTCGCGCCCGCCCGCAGCGCCTCGTAGACGTAGTCGTCGACGTCGAATGTGGTGAGCATCAGGACGCGCGGCCGGTGTTCCCCCAGGGCGGTGCCCCCACCGCCCGGCGGGGGCGCGAGGATGCGGCGCGCGGCCTGGAGGCCGTCCATCTCGGGCATGCGGACGTCCATCAGCACGACGTCGGGATGGGTGCGCCGGCTCAGCTCGACGCCCTGCGCACCGTCGGGTGCTTCGCCCACCACGTCGATGTCGCTCTGGGCGGCCAGCAGTGCGGCGAAGCCGGCCCGCACCATGGCCTGGTCGTCGACGATGATGACGCGCGTCGTCACGTCAGGTCCTTTCCGGTCAGGGGGAGTTGGGCGGCCACCCGGAAGCCGCCGTCCGGCAGCGGCCCGGCGTCGAGGGTGCCGCCGACGAGCCGCACCCGCTCGCGCATGCCGACGAGGCCGTGCCCGGTGCCGCCCTCCTCCAGCGGCGCGGCGGGCGGCTCGGGCGGCGGCCCGTTGACGACGAGGACGGTGAGCCGCGCGCTGCCCTCCGAGACGGACTCCGACACCGACACCTGCGTCGGAGCACCCGGCGCGTGCCGTACGACGTTCGCGAGGGCCTCCTGGACGATGCGGTACGCGGAGAGGCCCACCCCCTCGGGCACGTCGGCGTCGCAGGGGGTGAACTCCACCGGCACGCCCGCCCTTACCGTCGCCTCCGCCAGCTGCCCGATCCGCGTCAGGCCCGGCTGGGGCGCGAGCTCGCCGTGCGCCTCCTCGTTCCGCAGCACACCGAGGAGCCGTCGCATCTCGCCGAGCGAATCGCGCGCGGTCGCCGCGATGGACGTGAACTCCTTCTGCACGTCGGGCGGCAGCCCGTCGAGGCGGTACGCGGCGGTGTCCGCCTGCACCGTGATGACGGACATGTGGTGCGCCACCACGTCGTGCAACTCGCGCGCGATGCGGGCGCGTTCCTCCAGCAGCGTCCGGCGGCCGCGCTCGGCCTCGCTGATCGTCTCCTGCTCGGCCAGCCTGCGCTGCGCCTCGTACCGCTCGCGGAGCGCACCGGCGAGCAGGAGTGCGACGCCGCTGAGTACGGTGAGCAGTGTGCTGGTGCCGCTCGTACCGGTGGGCGCGACAAACTCCAGGGCGGCGTTGGCGCCCGCCGTCGCCAGCCACACCAGCAGCAGCGTTCGGCGCCGCTCGCGCAGGCCGAGGGCGAGGCAGAGGCCGACGTACCCGACGATCTCCATGGGCGGGAACGGCCACAGGTGCCGCTCGTCGAAGTCGACGGTGAGCAGGGCGAGCGCCCCGGCCACGTCGGCGGCGAAGATCACGTACCAGGCCCGCAGCGGGCGGACGACGGCGAGCAGCAGCGGTGCCGTCTGCGCAACGGCCAGCACGCTCGCGATGCCGCCGTTCAGGCCGTAGTCGACGCTGAGCACATGGATGGTGGTGGGCAGCAGGGCGACGCACAGCACGAACGCCACGCCCCACGGCAGCAGCCGTACCCACCGACGCGACGCCCCCGCGAGGAGCGCGCGCGGGGGTTCCTCCTCCACTGACGTCATGGGCCCCACCCTATGTGCGGCGGAACGCGGCTGTGTGTCATGCCGGTCACCGGAGCAGGAGCCCTGCGCGTCCGACGGCGCATCCGACGGCACGGCACCGGTCGCCCGGCCGCCAGGAATGAAGCGCACTCATCGGATGTCGGCGCGCAGCGGTTCTCTCACGTCGTGCATGTGCCGCAGGGCCTGACGGTAGGAGTCGATGAGGCCGGTCTCCGCGTAGGGGATACCGAGGTCGCGGCAGTGGGCCTTCACCATGGGCTGGGCGAGCCTCAAGTGGGGGCGGGGCATGCTGGGGAACAGGTGGTGCTCGATCTGGTAGTTGAGGCCGCCGAGGAACCAGTCGGTGAGGACGCTGCCCCTGATGTTGCGGGATGTGAGGACCTGGCGTCGTAGGTGTCCCCACTTTTCGCCGTCAGGGTCGGGCATGTCCATCCCCTTGTGGTTGGGTGCGAAGGCCATGCCCAAGTGCAGCCCGAACAGGGCTTGATGGAGCGCGGCGAAGACGAGTGCGTGGGCGAGCGGCATGGTCGTCAGAAGCAGGGTGACGTACCCGGCGACATGGGCGGCGAGGAGCGCGCCCTCCACCAGGCGCTCGCCGCCGTTCTGGCGGCGCAGGTCCTTGAAGCCGTAGAGCTTCAGGGCGAGACCTTCGAGGAGGGTGAGGGGGAAGAAGAGCCATGCCTGGTGGCGGGTGAGCCAGCCGCGGAAGCCCACGCGCGTGGCGGCCTGTTTGCTGGTGAAGACGAGGATGTCGGCGGCGACGTCGGGGTCCTTGTCGATGTGATTCGGGTTGGCGTGGTGGCGGTTGTGTTTGTCGTTCCACCATGCGTAGCTCATACCGAGCAACAGATTGCCGTGGATCAGCCCGATGAGGCGGTTCGTGGCCCGGTTGCCGCTGATCTGGGCGTGGCCCGCGTCGTGGCCGATGAACGCGGTGCGGGCACCCAGGACGGCGAGAACGGGAGCGAGAGCGAGCACCCACCACGAACCGCCGATGAGCGCCAGGCCGGTGACGACGGCGGCCAGGCTGAGGGCGTTGGTCACTATGGTGCGTGCGTACCAGCCGGTGCGCCGATCGAGTAGCTCCTGTCTCTTGATGTCGCGCAGCAGTGGCGTGAACTCGCTGCCCGTGTCCGGTGGGGAGTGCCTCGGGGTGGCCTTCTCGGGGTGCGGCAGAGCGGTTTCCGGTGGCTCCTTGCTCACAGAGTCGTCCGTCGGCCGGGCGGCGGTGCCGGGGAGCGGACCGCTCGGCGCGCGCTCGCTGCTCGCCGAGGCCCAGCCCGCCGCCGTGCTGTCGACCAGCGGTGTGGTCGGTACGGCGGTGGTCAGGGTCTTCTTGAAGCGGCGGCTTCCTGAAGCGCGCATCCGTCCGTCTCCCTCTGTCTCGTCCGTGGTGACGGGAAGGAAGGTAGGAAGGCGGTGAGGGGTGGGGCATCACGCTGGGGAGCCAAGTCAGCAGTGATACCCCGGTAGGGGGTGGGCTAGGCGCGGTGGGCTGGGTGCGGTGGGCTAGCTGCCGGCTCCCGGAGTGGGCAGGGGTTTGCCCAGGAGGAAGGCTCGCAGCAACGCGGTGTAGAGGCGTGGCTGCCCGCGTGAGATGGAGTGACCGGCTCCCTTGACGGTCACCAACGTGGCGTCCGGGAGGGTGCGCTGGTACTCGGCGGTCACGACGGGTTTGATGAAGTCGCATTCCCCTCGCATGATCAGGGAGGGGACGTGCGCGGTGCGCAGACTCGGCCGAGGGTCGGGGAGTTGCTCCTCAAAGTCCTTGCGGGTCATCTGGTTGCTGTAGAAACCCTGCGGGTTGTTGTGCACCTTGGTGGGCGGCGCTTCCTTGCACGAGGTGCTGTCCTTTCCCTGCAGGGCGACTTCGTGCAGCCAGTGGTCGACCTCGCGGTCGCCGACCAGCGCGTGCGCGGCGCCGGGGTTGATCTGCAGCAGCAGGCTCGCCGCGAGCAGCCGGGGTGAGCTGTTCAGCCGGTCGAGCCGTTCCTTCTGGGCGGGGGCGAGCCGGTTCCAGGGTTCCCCGGCCGTGGAGCCGGGGTATTCGCGGCCCCACAGCGCGCCCGGCGAGGTGAACACCGCTTTGGCCACGTGTTTGCTGTGGGCCGCCAGGTACTGGGCGGTAAGTGACCCTCCCCATGACTGGCCGACGAGGATGATCCGGTCAGCGCCGAGCGTGCGCCGGATCGCTTCGAGATCGGCGACCTGGCGGGCGACGGTGTACCCGGTGATGTCCCGCAGTCTGGTGGACCGGCCGGCGCCGAGCTGGTCGTAGGAGTAGACGTCGAAGCCGTCCGCCGCGAGTTCACGGCCGCCGGTGGGGATGCCCTCGCCGGGCGTGCCCGGCCCGCCGTGCAGGAAGATCACCGGTGTCGGCCTGGCCTTACCGGCGGCGGAGGCGTGGACATAGGCGATGCGCGATCCCGTCGGCAGATTCCAGTATCTGACGCCGGGTGGGGCGGGGGCTGCCGTGGTGGTGGGCAGCGGACGGAAGATGGTGACACCGGCGAGGACAGCGACGGCCACGGTCAGGCCGACCGCGAGGAACGCGGCCGCCCGCAGGCCCGAGCGGCGTTCGAGGCCGAGCAGGGCGAACGCCGCGCGGCCCAGCAGCCCGCCGGCCAGAGCGCCGGAGACGAGAGCGGCGAGGGCCAGGGTCGGCACGCTCGTGGTGACGAACGCTGTGGCGAGGAAACCGGCCGCTGCGACGACCGGGGTCAGTGGTAGCGCCAGCAGCAGAAGGGCACCGCCGGTGATACGGCGGGGAAGTGTGTGTGCCATGCGTTCGAGGCTAGGGAGACGGCGCGGGCAATCCGTCCAGCTCAGGGACGGTCTGGCAGCATGCGCCGACCGCTCTACGGCGGGGTGACTCCCCCGCCCTGCGGCGGGGGTGTCTGTGGCTGCCCGGGGCGGATCAGACCCGTCTCGTATGCGGCGATCGTCGCCTGCACCCGGTCGCGTACGCCGAGCTTGCCGAGGAGGACGGAGACGTGGTCCTTCACGGTGGGCGGGCTCACACCCAGCGCTGCCGCGATTTCCGCATTGGACAGCCCACGCGCGACCTGCCGGAGGACCTCGGTCTCGCGCGGAGTGAGCCGGTCGAGCCGTGCCGTGTCGAGTGGGCCGGGCCCGTCGGTGTACCGGTCGATCAGTGTGCGGGTCACCGCCGGATCGAGCAGCGCGGCTCCCCCGTGGATCACCCGCACCGCGTCGATCACCCGCTCCGGTTCGGCGTCCTTGAGCAGAAAGCCGGCGGCTCCGGCGCGCAGCGCGGCGAACAGATACTCGTCGAGAGCGAAGGTGGTGAGCACCAGTACACGGGTCGCAGGGTTCCGTTCGGTGATCCTTGCGGTCGCCGCGAGGCCCCCGATTCCCGGCATCCGGATGTCCATCAGCGCGACGTCCGGCCGCGACGACAGAGCGAGTTCGACCGCCGTGTCGCCGTCCGCGGCCTGCCCGACAACGCAGAGGTCGGGTTCTGCGTCGAGAATCGCCGCGATCCCGGCCCGTACGACGGCCTGGTCGTCCGCGACGGTCACTCTGATCGCCATGGGAAGACCTCCGGCAGCCATACTCGTACCGCACCGCGGTCGGTCGTCGAGAGGATACCGCCGGCGGCGTCCGCAAGGGCGCGCAGCTGCCGCTCCACCCCCACAGCGGCGGGTGCCGGACCGGAGACCTCCACCCCGTCGTGGACTCTGCGCACGGTGAGGGTGACGCCCACGGCCATGAGCGTGGAGGCGATCCGGTAGGCGAAGACCTCCACGACAGCGGGCAGCGGACGGCGCGGGCCGATGTAGCGGACGTCGCCGCCGTACTGCCTGGCCAGCGCGGCGATCCCGGAAAGAGTAGGGGGCGGGGCGTCTTCCCCGTCGATCCCACCGATCCCGCCGATCCCGCCCTTCCCGTCACTCACGTCGTCGCTGTCCCGTTCGCGTAGCCCGGACAGCAGCCCCCGCAGAGCGGTGAGACCGGCACGGGCTTCCTCCCGTACGGTCCGCAGGTTCCCCGCCTCGGCCGCGGCGACCACCGCCTGCGCGTGCCGGAGCGCCGTGTGCCGCAGCCCGGTGGCGAACCGCAGACGCTGCTCGTGCACCGCGGCGTCGGCGTCCCCGTCGAGCAGGATCCGCCGCTGGGTGTCGGCAGCCCGCAGCCGGTCATGGCGCCGGGCGGTCCGGCGCCCCCATGACCAGACGGCGAAGGCTGGGAGGGCCAGCATGCAGGTCAGCACGGCCCAGGCCGCCGCCCGGCTGCCGGTGATACCCCTGCCGCTCGCCAGTGCCAGGCCACCTACGGCGGCGACGGCGAGTGGCGCGAACAGGCCCCGCCGGAACGGCAGATAGGCCCCGGCGCTGTACACGAGGGTCAGCTCGACCCACCCGTACACCAGGAAGATGTCGCTCACCGGCGGTTGGGTCCAGCCGGCCCGATCGCAGGCCAGCCACAGCACCAGGGCCAGCAGCACCGCCGCGAGCGCGCGTCCGGGTGCCCGCGAGCGCCGGCCCAGCGGCACGGCGTGCAGGCCCGACAGCACGACCGTCGGCACCGCGGGCAGCACGCCGCCGAAGGAATCCGGTACATCGGCTGACAGCAGGCTCGCACCGAGCGAGAGCGCGATCGCCAGGACCACCAGCGCGTAGTCGAACGCGACCATCCCGCGCCAGCGGGGCCACCGGCGGATGTGAGGTGCTGCCGCCGCGGGCAGTTGAGCCCGAACGGTCCAGCCGGCACCCCCTTGGCTGTCCTGCCCTGTCGGTCCGGCAGAGAGCGTCCCGCCCGCCGCGGTGACCGTGGCCGCCAGCCCCGCGAGGCCGTGACCGGTCCCGAGGCCCGGCTCGACAGCCGTACCGCCGTCGTCCGTGATGGTGACGACGAGCAGGCGATCGCCATCGGCCGCCCTGTTGCCCTCCGGGGACTCGTCCCGGTCGACGGCCGCTTCCGACTCAACGGCCCCCTCGACCCGGACACGCACCACCGCTCCCCCTGCGTACCGGGCCGCGTTGGTCAACGCCTCTCGGACAACCCGGTATGCCGCCTCCGTACTGCTCGCCGGCGCCATGTCCACCGTGCGCCGGTAGTCCACCGCGTGCGCGGCGGCCAGCGCATCGATATCGGCGAAGGTGGCGAGGGCCGGGTACTCGCCCAGTCCGGTGAGACGCTCCAGCTCGCGAACGGCCTGCCGGCCCGCCTCGCTCGCGTGCCGCAGCGCAGCACCGGTCTGTTCCTGGTCGGCGAGCCGGAGCGCAGCGCCCGCTGACACCACGACGCCGGTCAGCCGGTGCGCGGCCACATCGTGCAGCTCTGCCGCCAGCCGGTCCCGTTCGGCGAGCGCCGCGAACAGGGGGACTGCCGGGGTGCCGGCCTCGTAGTCGGCCAGCGCGGACCGATGGGCCAACCTGTGTCGGCGTGACCGGCCCGTCGCCCAGGCGATCGCCACCGCGCCGCCGGCCATCAGCACGACCCCTGCCACATAGTGCGGCGGCTCACCGCGGGCAGCGGCGACTCCGGCGGCGGCCAGTGTGGCGATGACCGCTCCCACGAGGGAGGGTCCAGCGGTTCGGTGCACGGCCAGGAGATGGAGCACGACCAGCACGGCGACCGCCGCAAGGACAGAAATGGCAGGAAGGGCGGAAAGGACCCATGTGTGTCCTGCGAAGGGACCGTCCCACGCCGACCACATGAACCGATTCACCGCCAGTCCGTCTCATCCCGCACCAGCCGCTCGACGATCCCCATACCGGCAGACTAGCCAACTGTCACCACGCTGCGGCGCGGCCGAGGGAGGCAAGTCGGCGCCGTCTACTGCGCGGCGCGGCGGCGAGAGCGGCCGAGGGCGTCGCGCAGTGCCCAGTACGCGGGTTTCGCCTCGTAGGCCGCATCCCAGGGAAGGGCGTCTCCCGGACTCGGGGGATAGTTCCGGATGTCGGCCGTGGAACCGTATCGGTCGGTGAAGCCCCAGGTGGAGAAGGAGGTGCAGTTGGGTTCCTCGCTGCAGACGGCGAGTTTCCCCGCGAACTGGCGGGCCTGGACGTCCTCCTCGCCCTTGCCGACGAGGACGTCCATCTCCGAAACTCGGGCTTTCAGGCCGAGCCCGGCCAGCGCCCGGACCTTGCGCCGGAAGACCTCGGGGTCGGTACGGTCGTCGGCGGCGTACTCGTGGTTCTGGAAACCGACACCGTCGATCGGAACGCCGCGTTTCCCCAGCCGGATCAGCAGCGCGTAGAGGGCGTCCCAGCGCGGTCCGTCCTCCTCCACTCCGTACTCGTTGAGGTAGAGCACCGCATGCGGGTCGGCCTCCCGGGCCGTACGGAAGGCGATGTCGATGTACTGCTCGCCCATCGCCTCGAACCACAGGTGCGGCCGCACGCCGCGGTTGCCGTTGGTGTAGTCCTCGTCCTCGTCGGACATGGGCTCGTTCACCACGTCCCATTCCGCCACCTTCCCCCGGAAGTGGCCCGCGACCGCCCGGATGTGCTCCGTCATGACGCGTCTGCGGTCCTCGTGCGTCATCTCGGCACGCATCCATGAGGGCAGCGCCTCGAACCAGACGAGCGTGTGCGCGTGCACCTGCATCCCGTTGGCGTCGGCGAAGTCCACCAGGGTGTCGCCTTCCTCGAAGGCGAACACGCCGCGTCGCGGCTGGACGAACTGTGCCTTGAAGTCGTTCTCCGGTGTGAGCATGGAGAACTCCTCACCCGCCGTCCTGCGGTAGGCGCTGTCGGTCAGCAAAGGGCCCGCGGCCAGGGCGGTCCCCAAGCGGATCGGGCGCTGGAGGTCCGCCGCCAGGTCACGCAACGCATCGGTGGACCGGGGTACTTTCAGGCCGGGGGCGTCCCGGACGGACATCCGTCCCCGGCCCAGTGGCATCGCACGGAGTTCGCCGAGCGTCCAGCCTTCCCCGCGGCCCCCCGCGTCCGCGCCGAACCAGATACGGCCGTGCCCGAAGACGTCCCGTCCCGGCACGGTCCCCACGACGTTGCCGTCGGCCTCCAGCACCAGCCTGTTCCCCCGCACGTCGACGGCCAGGCGGATCTCGTCCCCGAAGCCTCTGCCGAAGGTACGGGTCAGAGCGGGCCGGTCCGAGTCTCCGTCCCAGCGGTCGAATCGGAGCCGACCGCCGACCACACCGATCCGCACGCCGCGCCGCTCGTGCCGCCACTCGTCGTACACGACGGGAGTCTCACCGTACAGATGCAGGTAGGCGTCCGTGCCGTCCGTGCGTCTCAGGCGCGCCTCGATCCGGATGTCGCCGCGGAACACGAGGTGGGGACCGCGCAGGTTCACCGGTGGATTCGGCTGCCCACCGCTGCCGTCCTGTTGTGTGATGCGCCGGTCGAGGCGCGTGATGCGAACTCCTGACCGTGTCTGCTTCGCCCCGGCGAAGTGGGCCCAGTCCCGGCCGTCGAGCAGGTCCGTCGCCCCTCCCCCCGCGGGCGCCGAGCCACCGGTGCAGGACATCGAGGCCCCGGCGAGCAGGGCGCAGGCAACAGCGGTGACAACGCTTCTCCGTACCCGCATGACCCGCGGCACTCCCCTCCGACGTTTCGTCCCCGACCACACCGCCGCCCTCCTGTCCACGCCGGGGGGAGGCAGCGGCAAGGACGTCGTGCGGCACAGCGCGCCACCGCGCCCGTCGCCGCCGTGACCCCGTGTCATTATCCTTCGCCCTGGCAGGCGGACGAGGTGCGGGGCAGAAAAGCACCACGCGGGGGGAGCTGATGGCCGACCTGCGGTTGCCGGCCGACTGGAGATCGCCGACTGGAGATCACCGACTAGAGGTCCAGGACGACTTCGGTGGTCGGTGCGCTGCAGCAGACGAGGATGGTGCCGGCTTCGGGGAGTTCGAGGGGTGGGGTGGTGTAGGTGATGTCGCCTGACACGAGGTGGGTGATGCAGGTGTGGCAGACGCCGGTGCGGCAGGACCAGCGGGTGGGGATGTCGCAGGCTTCGGCGAGATCGAGAAGAGACGTGTGAGCGGGTGACCAGGGGGTGGTGATGCCGCTGCGGGCGAAGGTGATGAGGGGGCCGGTGCCCGGTGGACCGGGTGGTTGGTGCGGCCGGATCGCGGCGGTGGGTGTGACGCCGGGGTTGATGGCCGGCAGGGCGCTGAACTGTTCCGTATGGATCTGCTCGGGGCGCAGGCCGTGATCGCGCAGAAAGCCGCCGAGGTCGTCCATGAAGGCGGGTGGTCCGCAGAGGTAGGCGGCGGCGTCGGTCGGGATACAAAGGGCCGTGAGTGCTGGGGCGGTCGGGTGGCCCTGGGCGATGTGGGACTCGCCGGGATGTGGGGTTTCGGAGGTGTAGTAGATGTGCTCGTGGGCGTTGGGCAGTTGCGCCAGAAGGGCGTGGGTCTCGTCCGCGAAGGTGTGATGGGCGCGGTCGTGGGCGGTGTGGATCCACCAGACAGGGCGTGGGTCTCGTGCGGCGGCGAGTTGGTGGAGCATGGCGAGTACGGGAGTGGCACCGATCCCCGCCGAGATGAGGACGATCGGGCGGGTGTCTTCTTCGAGTACGAACGTTCCACGGGGGCCGGCAATGTCCACGAGGTCCCCGGGATGGAGCGCGGCATGGATGTAGCCGCTGACTTTCCCGTGGGGCTCACGCTTGACGCTGATGCGATACGTGTCGGCTGTGGGCGCGCGGGACAGGGAGTAGCTGCGCACTGCGGGGGCGGCATCGCCGACGGCGAGGCGGATGGAGAGGTACTGGCCGGGGCGGGCCTTCGGCAGGGGTGTGGCGTCGGTGGTGTCGAGGTAGATCGAGGAGACGGTGCGGGTCTCGGGGACGATGCGGGCGACACGCATGGGCTTGAAGCCCGGCCAGCCCGGCTCTTCTCCGGGCTGCCGGGTGCCGGCGCGTTCGCTCGGCCATCCCGGTTCCTGTTTGGGCTGCCGGGCGGCGGCGAGTTCACGGAAGGACTGCTGCCATCCGGGGCTGAGGGCGGGGATGTTCAGTGCTTTGCGCAGCTTCGCGGGGTCGCGGTCGGGAAGGTAGAGCAGTGCGTCGGTGTCGGCGACGCTGAGTTCTTCAGGACCTTTGCGAGTGAGGGTGATCTCGTCGCCGGACTGCACACGTCCCTCGGTGAGGACGCGCAAGTAGAAGCCGGGGCGGTGGTGGGCGACCAGCAGGGAGGCCATGGTGGGTTCGCCGAGGCGCATGCCGACGCGGTAGCAGGTGACGCGGGGCTGGGTGACCTCGAATTCGGCTTCGCCGATGCGGTACCGGTCGCCGATGCATACGTCGTCGTCGGGCAGGCCGTCGACGGTGAAGTTCTCCCCGAAGATCCCGAAGGTCAGGTCATCGCGACCGAGCTGCTTTTGCCAGTACTGGTAGGACTGCAGCTGGTAGACGAGGACGGCACGCATCTCGCCGCCGTGCCCGGCCAGATCTCCTTGACCGTCTCCATCGACGTTCAGCGTCCGGACCATGCGGGGGCCCTGGACGGGGGCCTTCCAGGCTCCGGTGTGGACAGTCCGTTCCTGCCAGGAGACGTCCTTGGGCATTCCTACGTTGACGGACAGCAGCGTCGCCATTGCGGACCTCCTGCGGGGTGGTCGGCCGGGGCAGCCCCTCATGGCGCTGTGATCCGTGCGCTCGGGTGCGCTCGGGTGCGCTCGGGGCGATATTAGTTCGTTGTCAGTACGTTCGCCGATGCCGCCGCAGGCGCTCGGCCGGGGTTTCCCCGCCGCGCGTGTTGCGTGGGCGGCGGTTGAGCTGGTCGACACCGACGATCCGGCACGCTTCGGTGTTGCCGGGTCCCTGCTGCACGAGCCGGGAGTATGTGGAGTATGTGTCCCGTTGCCGGGACAATTTCCTACGCCCCTGCGGAAACGTCGGTGTGGCCGCGGGGATCAGATGTGACCGCCGAAGGTGTCAGCCGGCTGCGCCGTCGCGGGTGCGCTGGTAGTGGCGCCTTGCCTTCATGCGGTTGCCGCAGACGGCCATCGAACACCATCGGGCCTTGTTGGTCTTGCTGCGGTCGATGAGGAAGAGCCGGCACTCCGGGTTGGCGCAGGGCCGCAACCGGCCGGGCATCGCCTCCTGCAGCGCGCTCCAGGTCAGGACGGCCTCCACCGCCAGCTGGCGCTCCGCAGGGGCGACCAGCTCCCACCACACCCCCGCTGACGAGAGCTGCGGACGGGAGGTGACGTCCTTCAGTAGCGGGGCCAGCGACGCGGCCGGCCGACTGCCGCGCACGACGTCCTGAAGGGCATCACGCGCCTGTCGGAGGTGTCGGCACTCCTCCGCGCTGCCACTGCCACCGTGGGCCTGCTGCCAGGACATGGCCGCTTCCGGATCTGCCAGGTGGTCCCGGACCGCCCCGTTGACCACCGGCGTGGTGTTGAGGAGATCCAGCAGCGCGTCCTGCTCTTCTCGACCGGCCATTGCCACCTCCTCCTAACCGGATTAGTTCGCATGACAGGTTACACGAGCACAGGCCAATCCAGCCAGAAGCGGCTGCGCTGGCCGAGGACCTTTCACAGGCGGAGGCTTGAGCCAGGCCGACTTCATGCCGCCCGGGTGCAGCGACGCCCCCGACCACAACGGCAACATAACCGGTTAAACATCCTTGACAGGTTAGACCAAGCGTGTTCGACTGAATGTGTGTAACCACTCAAACTCGACAGATGGGTTAGCGAGATGGCCTCCGCAGTCCACCACCGCACCGCCACCGTCAACGGTCTCGAGGTCTTCTACCGGGAGGCCGGCGACCCGAAGGCATCTGCCGTGATCCTCCTCCACGGCTTCCCGACCAGTTCACACATGTTCCGCCACCTGATCCCGGCGCTCGCCGACCGCTACCACGTGATCGCCCCCGACCACATCGGGTTCGGCCAGTCCGCGATGCCCGCCCCGCAGGACTTCCCCTACACCTTCGACGCCCTCACCGAGGTCACCTCCGGCCTCCTCCAGCACCTGGGCATCGACGGTTTCACGATGTACGTGCAGGACTACGGCGCCCCCATCGGCTGGCGGCTCGCACTCCAGGCCCCGGACAGCGTCACCGCGATCATCACCCAGAACGGCAACGCCTACGAAGAGGGCTTCGTCAAGCCCTTCTGGGACGGCGTCTTCGCCTACGCCAAGGCCCCCGGACCGGACACCGAAGCGCCCATGCGCGGGGCCCTGACCCTTGAGGTCACCCGCTGGCAGTACCTGAACGGGGTCGCCGACCCCAGCCTGGTCAGCCCCGACAACTGGGTCCACGACCAGGCGCTGCTGGACAGGCCCGGCAACGACGAGATCCAGCTCAAGCTCTTCCGCGACTACCCCACCAACGTGGACCTCTATCCGCAGGTCCACCAGTACTTCCGCGACTCCCGGGTCCCGCTGCTGGCGGTCTGGGGCGCGGGCGACGAGATCTTCGGCCCCGACGGCGCCACGGCGTTCCGCCAGGACCTGCCCGATGCCGAGATCCATCTGCTCGAGTCCGGGCACTTCGCCCTGGAAAGCCACCTTGAGACCATCACCGAACACATCCGCGACTTCCTCGCCCGCGTCCTCGTCTGACGCGCAGGTAGCGAGGCGGCTGCGGCGACCGCGAACCACACTCCCCTGCCGCCGTACCCGGAAGGAGCCCGCCATGGGACTGTCCTGGCAACAAGGCCCCCTCGCCACAGGCGCGATCGGACACTTCCTCACCCCCGAACCCCTGCCCGAGCGGCTCCTGTTCGCCGAGCGGCTGCGCCGCCGCATGCGCGTGAAGTTCAACGACACCTGGATCGCCGACAGCGAGAACGTCGTCCTGCTGCACGAGCCGGGCCGCTACCCCGTCGCCTACTTCCCCCGCGAGGACGTCGACGAGCAAGCGCTGGTCCCAAGCGGCAAGGTCACCCATCACAAGGACCTCGGCGACACCGCCTGGTACGCCGTGCACGCCGGCCACCGCACCACCGAACGCGCCGCCTGGGAATTCACCGCACTGGCTGGGCACGCCACCGAGCTCCGGGGCCGTATCGCCTTTGCGTGGCGCGCGATGGACGCCTTCTACGAAGAGGACGAACGCATCCTGGGACACGCCGCGGACCCTTACCACCGCATCGACATCCGCAACACCTCCCGCACCCTGGAAGTCCGCCTCGGCGACACGGTGATCGCCCGCTCCGAGCACCCCGTGGTGCTCTTCGAGTCCGGCTTCGCCCCGCGCTGGTACGTTCCACGCGCCGACCTCGACGAGACCCGGCTGCACCCCGTCGAAGGCCGGACCTTCTGCCCCTACAAGGGCCTGTGCGACTACTACGACATCGGCGACGTGCACCGCGCCGCCTGGTCGTACCGCGATGCCTACCGGGAGGTCGACCGGATCAGCGACCTGGTGTCCTTCGAAGCGGACAGGGCAGAGGTCTATCTCGACGGCAAGCGCCTGCACGTCGAGCCCGGGCAGAACGTCGTCCCGCACGGCGTCGACCGCGGCCTGGACGTGGACGAGGTCAAGGCCCACTGACGACCACGAGCGCCTGCCCGTATCCCCTCCTGGCGTTCGGGCTCCGGTCGGCATCACAGCCCATGGGCGGGATGAGCCGGGTGAGCCGCCGGATGCACACCCACATCGGCGGTGGTGTGGTGGTGGGGGGGGCGGGCGGGTGGGCCGGGCCCCCCCCCCCAAGGTGAGGCGCGTGGGCTGGCGGGACGGTCCGCCTCCACCGAGTGCGCGCCCTCGGTGCAACGGGCCGCAAGCCGGTCCATGGGTTTCGAGCCGTTCATCAGACGTCGAGTACGCGCAGGTGCCGGTCCGTCGCCATCAGCGTCTCGTAGGTGTCGGTGACAACGACCGTGTCTTCGACCTGGAGGCCGCCCCAGCCGATCTCGTAGTAGGGCGTCTCGATGCACATCGTCATGCCGGCCTCAAGGACCGTCTCGTTCTGCGCGGTGAGATTCGGGATGTCGTATCCCTCGATGCCGATTCCGTGCCCGACATGATTCCGCTCGTACTCGGGCAGTCCGGCCGCCCGGGCCGCCTCCATAGCAGCCTGGTACACCTCCCGCGCCGCGACACCGGGACGGATCTTCGCCAGAGCCGCATCCTGACCTGCGAGGATCGCGTCGTAGACCCGGGTCTGCTTCGGGCTCGGCTCGCCGAGCACCGCACACCTTGAGATATCGGCACGGTAGTGCTCGTAGTAGCAACCGGCGTCGAAGCGGATGATGTCGCCGATCGACAGCTCGTAGTCCGACGGAGTGGCACTGGGCAGTGCGGACCGTACTCCGCCGCCCAGCACGGTCAGGGCAGGGTCTGCCCCTGCATCGATGAGTTCCCGCAGGAACACCTTGGACAGCTCCGACTCGCTCACTCCGGGCTTCGCCACGGCGAAGGTCGCCTCGATCGCCCGCTCGGTGGATTGCGCAGCCTTGGTCAGCCGTGCAATCTCAGCAGCGGTCTTGACCGCCCGTATCTTCCTGAACGCCTCGCTCGCCGGAACGATCTCGCACTGCGGAAGCAGTTCCCGCAGCTCGGCCAGCGCAGACGGCGCGATCCCGAACTCGTCGATGCCCAGACGGCCGACGGTCAGTCCCATCTTCTCAATGGCATGGGCCAGTGCCTTCGCCGGTCCATCCGCATAGGGAGACTCAAGCAGATCGCTGAGACGCTTCTGCTCGGCCGCGACCCGGTCGCCGCCGAGCCCATTGCTCGGTACGGACCCCTTCAGTGAGAAGAAGCCATACCGGACGACGTTCTCGATCCAGACCTGTTGGCCGGCGAGAAGATCCAGCGACCCGGTCCCCACGACAAGCCAGGAATCCGTGTGCGGCGCCTGCCGAGACAGCGCCGCGTACACCTGGGGGCCCCGCCGAAGCCACTGTGAAAGGGCCCAGAAATTACTCGAGTACGTGACGTTCTCAGCCGTCGTCGCAATCAGCGCGTCGACCCCGATCTCTTCCATGACCCGAACGGCACGGTCCGTGTTGAGCAGACGATCCTGCGTTTCCGTGTTCATACGTCATCACCATTTCTTTTTCGCGGGTATCACGGCGAGGGAAGTCGGTCTTCAGAGCGACTGCAGATCTTTCGGCACGGCCCGCAGGAAGGTCTCCCACGTTCCGTCAAGGGTCAGCTCGTTCGCACTCGTGCGGGTACCGGTGTTCTTGAGTCCGGTCGATGTGGTGAGCGCTACGGGGCATTCACCCAGGTCGAGTTGGCTTGCTTCCGCCTGCAAGAGACCGGCGAACGATGCCGCCGACGCGTTCTCGACATAGAGGCCGTGGCGCGCGAGTTCGCGCTGGGCGGTGGCGATTTCGTCTTCGCCGACTGCGAGGGCCGCGCCGCCTGACTCCCTGATCGTCATCATGGCGTGCACGCTGGTGACCTTCACGTTGATGGAGCTGGCGATGCTCTTTTTGGCCTGCACGGGCGTCGGCCGATCGAGCCCTTTCAACAGGCTTGTGTGCAGCGGAGCCGATACGGCGGGCTCGACGCTCACCATCTTCGGCAGTTCTCCCAGCACACCGGCTGCCCGCATTTCCTTGAAACCGCGCCAGATACCGCACAGGGCCTCTCCATAGCCTGTGGGCACGATGATCGACGTCGGCGCAGTCCAGCCGAGTTGTTCCGCGATCTCAAACGCAATCGTCTTGTAGCCCTCCACGGCAACCGGGTTGCCCGTGACGGGTGCCGTGTAGTTGGAGAACGGATACCACCCCAACTCCTGAACCGACCGCTCCACGAGCTTCCAGCGGTCCGGCCCCGGCACGATGACGAGCAGCGAGCCGAACGCCTCGACTGCCGACCTGACGGCCGGTGGCATTCCCTCGTGGGTGAGGACGACACACCGAAGTCCAGCCCGCGCCGCGTAGGCGGCTGCGGACAGGGCGTGGTTGCCGCTTGACGACACGACCATGACCCGGGCCCCGGTCGAGACAGCATGCGATGCGGCCACCGCACAGAGCCGGTCCTTATGGGACCACGTCGGATTCTGGGACTCGTCCTTGATGTGGACCGCGTAGCCCTGACGCTCGAACCTGATGAGTGGTGTGTTCCCTTCACCAAGGGTCACTTCGGCGCCGTCAGCAAGCCTCGGCAAGCTGGACCTCCATCGCCAAAGACCGCTCGATCGATCGTCCACCGGCGGTTGGCGGAAGGGCTGATACTCCTCGTCGGCGACCACATAGGTCGATCTGAAGTCATCGCGACGGCACTTGGGGCAGCCCTCGAAGGCCGGGCCGCGAGCGCCGGTGGACGAGCAGTGGACACATCGGAGGCGCAGAGAGCCTCGCGATATCCCGGTGACGCCCGGGTCGGCGTCGACTTCCCTTTGAAGCGGAGGCATCACAGAGCCTTTCTGATGGTGGTAGTCCCCTCCTGGCGGACAACCGCGCTACTGATCCGAGCGGCCGCTGACCGCGCGCTCGACGGACTGAAGGTGCTCCGCACGCTGACCATCCACCCCACTCTGTTCCGCATATCGGATCGTGAAACCGGATGACGGAACAATGATGAGCTGACCAAGGACACGCGTCAAGCTGCTTCATGCTTGAGGTACGAATCCGAAGAGGTTCACTCAGGCGGATTCGGTCAGCTGGAGGGTGTCCCTGGACGGTGGGGTGTTTGTGCTCTGCTGCTTCACGGCCAGCAGGCAGACGATGCTGATCGCCACGGCCGTGCCCGCGTACAGCGACACCGGCAGGGACGAGTTGAAGTGGTGGAACAGGGCCGTGGCCACGTACGGGGCGATACCGCCGCCGAAGATGCCGGCGAACTGGAAGCTGAACGACGTACCCGTGAACCTGACGCCCACCGGGAACACATTCGCGAGCAGACCCGCGTACGGAGCCCATGCCGCCGCGCCGCCGGCCCTCGCAAGGAAGATCGCCAGCCAGAGCATGGCGGTGTTGCCGGTGTCGACCATCGGGAAGAACGCGAACACCATCACGCCGATCATCAGCACACCGCACGCCGACACCAGGCGCGCGCCGACCCGGTCGGCCAAGGCGCCGAACAGCACCATCGGCACCACGCTGAGGGCGGAGGCCGCCATGATCGCGACGAGAACGTCGCCGGAGTCGAACAGACCACGACTCGTCACATAGGTGAGCGAAAACACCGAGAAGATGTAGAAACCGACGTCCACGCCGAGCCGACAGCCCATCGACAGGACGAAGTTGCCCGGCATCGTCCGCAGCACCGTGAGCAGCGGTGCGCGCTCCGGAGCGGACTTCTCCATCTTCTCGACGAACTCCGGCGTCTCGTCCAGCAGCAGCCGCAGCCACAGGCCGACCGCGACGACGACGGCACTCAGCAGGAACGGCACCCGCCAGCCCCAACTCAGGAACGCGTCATGGTCGAGCATCGTGGTCATCGCGGCGAACACACCTGCGGACAGCGTCCCGCCGATCGCGTCGCCCGCCTGCGGGAAACTGCCGAGGAACCCTTTACGCCGACCGCCGGACATCTGCTCCACGGCGAGCAGCACCGACCCACCCCATTCACCGCCGAGCGCCAGGCCCTGCACCACCCGCAGCAGCACGAGCAACGCGGGCGCGGCAGACCCCAGTTGGCCATACGTCGGCAGCAAACCGATCCCGACCGTCGCGGCACCCATGACGAGCAGCGTGACGAGCAGCACCTTGCGCCGGCCGACGCGATCACCGAAGTGGCCGGCTATGACCGCGCCCACCGGCCGCGCCACGAATCCGACCGCAAACGTCGCGAACGAGCCGAGCAGCCCGACGATCGGGTCAGCGCTGGGAAAGAACAGTTCTGGAAAAACCAGCGCGGCCGCGTTCCCGAAGATGATGTAGTCGTACCACTCAAGCGTGCTGCCGATCGTGCTCGCCGCGAGCACGGTGCGCAGCGATGTCGGGCCACCCGACTTCCTCATCGCGCCACCTCCGACAGCACCACGTCGAGCGCGGCGAACGCAGTGAACGCGTGCCGGGGCAGCGGTGGCTCCGCCAGCCGTTCCGCCGTAGAGCCGGCGTTCCGCAGACCGGTGGACGTGCCGAGGGCGGCGGGCGGCGTTACGCTGCCCACCTCCTGATACAGCCCCTTGGTACTGGCGAATCGTGCCTGCATAGCCATCATCTCCTTGTCTATCGTCGGCGACCGCGACAGCAGTGCGAGCCATACGTCTGATCACGTCGAGTGCTTGGAACGTGCCGACCAGGTGGGCGATCGAGAGCGGCTTCGATGGGCGGCCTGCCGGAACGGACCCCTAATGACGCCCGATTCAGCGGCGCAAGGACGCGTTCGACACAGGGCCTGTTCCGAATATCGGTATGTGCATCCTCAATGCGGAATGGCCCAATGACACCCCTCCGGAGGTTCGGTGTCAAGGGCCTGATCACCGCGTAAATCCATCGCGCCGGACGGGGGTGAGCCGCTCAACCTGGAGGCGGTGCAACCCACACCGCCGCCGCCGCGATGACGGGTACGGCAGCGACACACCTTCCCACCGAGGACAACCGGCAACATGTCAGGACATACGAGGCGAACTACTACCGCCTCTTCCGCCCCCTCCGCCTGCCGGGTTGCCGCTCACGTCGTACGGCCAGGATGCTGTGCCGCACCCGGATATCCGGCGTCATGCGTGGGATGTGGTCGGTCAGTACCTACTCTTGAAGTCCACGCCGGGCCCGCCTAGTATTCCGCTATGCAACAACCTATTCCGAGAAACGGAACAACCAAGGTCGGGGCAAACATTCTCGCCGCACTGAGCGCGTTCGGCCGACAGGGCACCTGGGGAGTCACTGAACTGGCAAACGAGCTTGGCCTGTCCAAGACAGCGACACATCGGTTGTTGAAGACTCTCGCCGTGAATGGGTTTGTCGAGCAGCTTCCAGGCCGTAGCGATTACGTGCTGGGGGTCGAAGTCATTGCGCTGGCCCGTCAGGCTGCCGCGAAAACAACGGTCGGGTCGGTGGGCCACTCACACCTGGTGCGGCTGGCGGAGTCGACCCAGGAGGTCGTCTCGATCGATGTCCTCAGAGGGTATCGATACGTGTGCGTGGACATGGTCAGCATCCACCCTCATGTGACGACCACCGTGCAGATCGGCGACACCATCGGCCTGCACGCGGGAGCCGGCAAGGTGATCCTCGCCTATCAGCACCCGGCTTTTGTCGACGAAGTCCTCAAAGAACCGCTGACACGTTATACCGACAACACTCCTCATGAGCCCAGCGTTATCCGCGCGATGCTGGAGAAGGTGCGTGCCGAGGGGCGATGGGTGAGTGAGGGTGAGATAACTCCCGGGGCTCGGGGACTGACCATGCCGATCTTCGGCCCCAGAGACAGTGTTGAGGCCGTCCTGACGGTCACCTCGACAAAAGCCCGTATTCCCGACTCCCGTGTGGACGAACTGTTCTCGCTCATGCACCAGGTCTGCCATCAGATCGCATGGGACATGGGACATCGGGAGCCGATCGGCACGTGAGGCGGCCAACGATCGTCGCCTCCCTGCATCGGCGCAGGCCAGAGCGTACGAACGCCGAGGTCGGATCCCGTGACTTCAGCGCGCCGGTTACCGGCTGCCGCCTTCCGCGGTACGCCGCAGCAGCGGGGTGAGACGGTGGGGTACCAGTTCCCGCATGGCCAGGGCCGTGGCGATGCGTTCGATGCCGGGAACAGCGAGGATCTGCCCCGCGATCCGGTACAGGTCCTCCGTGTCCGCGGCTACCACCCGTACCAGCAGGTCGGGGTCCCCGCTGAGGCCGAAGACTTCCACGACCTCCGCGATGCCCGCCAGTGCCTGGGACACATTGGCCAGCTGATGCTGGTTGACCTGTGCGGTGACGAACGCGGTCAGGGGGTGACCCAGCGCCCTTGGGATGATCCGGCGCTCGAAGGAGCCCAGGGCGCCGCTCTGCTCCATCCGGGCAACCCGGGCCTGGACGGTGTTGCGGGACAGCCCCAGTTGCTCGGCCAGGGCGACGACAGTGGCCCGTGGATCGGCAGCAAGGGCGAGCAGGATCCGGGCGTCGGTGGCGTCGAGGGTTCGTTCACTGTTCATGATGCCCTGTCATCGTCTCTCGGTTCGCTCGGGGTTTGAGCAGAATGCTCAATCCGAGGGGCACATCTTGCTCAATCGAAGAGTCATCTGTCTACTAGCCGGGCACAACGCGAAATTCCATCAGGCATGGTGCCGAATGCGGAGGTGATCTGTGATGGTCGCGGAACTGAGGTCCGCCGACGTCAACGGTTCGAGCCCCGGCGGGGAGGAGCAGCTCGCCGTGCTGGAGTCGGTCGAACAACGGGTGCTGTGGCTGTCCACCGCGATCACCGACCACGCCAACCGGGTGCGGCCGAACCCGTCGGGGCTGAAGGTAGGCGGCCACCAGGCGTCCAGTGCCTCGATGACCTCGATCATGACGGCTCTGTGGTTCAACGCATTGACCGCTCAGGACCGGGTGTCGGTCAAGCCCCACGCCTCGCCCGTACTGCATGCGATCAACTACCTGCTGGGCGAGCTGGACGAACCCTATCTGACCACCCTGCGCGCCTTCGGGGGTCTGCAAAGCTACCCCAGCCGGTCCAAGGACCCCGATCCGGTCGACTACTCCACGGGTTCCGTGGGCATCGGCGCCACCGCTCCTTTGTGGGGTGCCCTCGCACGCCGCTACGTGGACGGCCACTTCGGCGGTGCCGGTACGGGACGCCAGTACTCCCTGCTCGGCGACGCCGAGCTGGACGAAGGCGCCATCTGGGAGGCGATCCAGGATCCGATGGTGCCGGGTCTGGGCGAAGTGGTGTGGATCGTCGACCTCAACCGGCAGTCCCTGGACCGAGTCATCCCTGGCATCGCCGCGGACAAGCTGCAGGGCATGTTCGCAGCGGCCGGCTGGCAGGTGATCTCCCTCAAATACGGGCATCTCCTACAGGAGTTGTTCATCCGGCCCGGCGGCGAGGCGCTGCGCGCCCGTATCGACGCCATGGGGAATCCCGAATACCAGCGGCTGCTGCGCTGCTCCGCCGACGAGCTGCGCGAACGCCTGCCCGGCACCGGCTCCACAGCCGAACCGATCGCCGACCTCATCGCTCCCCTGGACGACGCCTCGCTGCTGGCGGCGCTGCGCAACCTGGGTGGGCATGACATCGGCGCGCTGTCGGACGCGCTCGCCGATGTCGACGACAGCCGCCCGACCGTGATCTTCGCGTACACGGTCAAGGGGCACGGGTTGCCCACCGAGGGCCACCCGCAGAACCATTCCTCGCTGCTGACAGCCGACCAGATGAGGGCACTGGCCGACCGCCTCGGAACGGATCTGGGCCACCCGTGGACGCGTTTCGCCGAGGGTTCGGCGGAAGCGGCCCTGTGCTCGGCCGCCGCGCAGCGGCTGCACCGCCCCGAGTACGCGCCCCAAGAGCCCCCCGCGGTCCCCGCCGACCTCGGCCGCCCGGCACCGACCGGCACCGGCTCCACTCAGCAGGCTCTCGGCCGCGTCCTGCTGGACCTCACCCGGAAGGCACCCGACGCGGCGAGCCGGATCGTCACCGTCAGCCCGGACGTCAGCTCCAGCACCAACCTCGGCGGCTGGCTCAACAAGGTCGGCGTGTGGTCGCCGACCGAGCGCACCGACTGGTTCGCCGACGACGCCGAGACGATCCTGCACTGGCGCGAGCGGCCTACCGGTCAGCACGTGGAGCTGGGCATCGCGGAGACTAATCTGGTCGGTCTGCTCGGCGAGCTGGGCGCCACCTGGAGCCGTTGGGGCCAGCCACTGCTGCCCATCGGCGTCGTCTACGACCCCTTCGTCAACCGTGCCCTGGAGCCCTGGGCCTTCGGCATCTACGCCGGCGGCCAGTCGATCCTGGTCGGCACTCCGTCCGGCGTCACCCTCGCCCCGGAGGGCGGCGCGCACCAGTCGATCACCACACCCTCGCTGGGCATCGAGCAGCCCGGCTGTGTCACCTATGAGCCGGCGTTCGCGATCGACACCGAATGGTGTCTGCTCGCCGCACTGGGCAACCTGGCCGGTCCAAAGGGGAGTTCGGCCTACCTGCGGCTGTCCACCCGGCCCATCGACCAGTCAGCGGCCGCCGTGCCCAGTGACCCGGCCGCCCGCGAACGCCGTCGCCGACACGTGACCGCCGGGGCCTACCGGCTGCGGCAGCACGAGAGGCCCGTGGTGACGCTCGCCGCGATGGGTGCCCTGGTCCCGGAGGCCCTGGCCGCCGCCGACCGGCTCGCCGCCCTCGGCCACGGCGCCGACGTCGTCTGTCTGACCAGCCCGGATCTGCTCTTCCGTGCTCTTCAGTCCCGCCGCGGACTGTCCGACGACCCGACCTGGATCCTCGATCAGGTCTTCCCCCGCGACCGGGCAACACCCCTCGTCACCGTCCTGGACGGCCATCCCCACACCTTGGCCTTCCTGAGCACGATCCAGAACGTTCCCGTCAGCACCCTCGGCGTCAGCCGGTTCGGCCAGTCCGGGTCGATCGAGGACGTCTACCGCTACCACGGCATGGACACGGACAGCATCGTCGCCACCGCCCTCGATCTCATCGGCTGAACGAGAGCCCCCTATGCCGCTGAGCGAATGTGACTTCATGCCGAGCGGCGACGAGGAACAGGGCCCGGTCGCCGCCGTCCCCTGCTCGACCTGGTCGAGCAGGGGACGGCGGCGGCCTCGGTCGCGGTTCGTCGGCCAGTCCGAGCCACACCGAGATCCGCCGTCACACAGCTGGTCAGTCCTTGATGCGGATCAGGTTCCGGCCTTGTCGATCCCGTCAGTCCTTGATTTCGCAGATCACCGCGCCGGAGGTGAGGGAGGCGCCGACCTCGGCGCCCAGGCCCTTGATGGTGCCGGAGCGGTGTGCGTTCAGCGGCTGTTCCATCTTCATGGCCTCCAGGACGACGACGAGGTCGCCCTCCTTGACCTCCTGGCCCTCCTCGACGGCGACCTTCACGATCGTGCCCTG
>NZ_JBSGBN010000034.1:0-73698 GCF_053601275.1 Streptomyces sp. NPDC004752
TCGACTTGTTCCTACCAGGGGCTTTGCTGCTGTCCGCACGCGGCCTCGCTCGCCCTACTCACGCACCGCCACGGCTCGTTGCTGGCAACAGCTCATTGCCGAACCGCTCCCCGCGCCTTGCCGGCGCGGAGCGTCACCAGCTCGCCACTCCCGCCGACGTGGCCGCGTACCTCGGGGTGCCGGTGAAGACCCTCTACCAGTGGAAGTACCGGGGCATCGGCCCCAGCGTCCACAAGGTCGGCCGTCACCTGCGCTACCGCTGGCGGGAGGTGGACGCGTGGCTGGACGCCCAGACGTCGTACGACCTCACGGCCTGACCCCGCATCTGACGCGGACAACCAAGCGGCCCCCGGCGCGCCAACGCCGAGGGCCGAAGACTTCCCAACTGATCGCCCATCCCTGAACGAATGAGCTGGTGAGGGGCGGGACCTTGCCCGTCCTGCCCCTCACCGGAGAGGAACGTCTTGGACGACCCTACGTCCCCCAACTCCACGAACACCTCCCCGACCGGCTGGCCCACTCCCGCGGTCCCCGGCGAGGGCGTCCCCTGGCGCCGCAGGGATCAGGCGGACACACAATCCCCGGCGTCGGGGACCGTAGAGCACTCGGCGGATGTGGAAGCACACGGGGACCGTCCCCAGCCGTCTACAGACGCCGCTGTTGGGGACCGTCCCCACGAAGTACCCGCTGCTCGGTCCCCGCACGTCCCGGTCCCCGTATCGGCATCCGGAGCAAACCCGCAGGTCAGCGGCGCCAAAGTGGGGACCGGCCCCCAAGGGGCTGCAGTTGCACCAGGGGACCGCAATGGGGACCGTGATCACGGTCCCCGCCAGTCGCTGGGGGCCGACAGCCCCGTGGCGGGAACTGCCCAGCAGAAGGGGACCGGTCCCGTCGACGCACGGGGACCGGATCACGGGACCGTCTCCCGGCCCCCTCGGGGACCGGCAGACCCTGGGGAACGGGGTTCCGGTGAGGGTGCGGAACTGCTGGATGAGTTGCGGGCGGCGATCGGCAAGTACGTCGTGCTGCCCAGTGACGAGGCACTGACAGCGGTCACCCTGTGGGTGGCGGCCACACACATCCAGACCGCCCTGCAGCACGCGCCGCGTCTAGCGGTCGTAGGCCCCGCGAAGGGCTGCGGCAAGTCCCGGGTTCTGGACGTGCTCCACGAGACCGTGCACCAGCCGATCATGACGGTGAACATGTCCACGGCGGTGCTCTTCCGCATCATCGGCAAGAACCCGCGCACGATCCTGGTGGACGAGGCCGACACCATCTTCAGCAAGGCCGGCGAGAACGAGGAACTGCGCGGCCTGCTGAACGCCGGACACCAACGCAACCGGCCCGCCTGGCGCATCTCCGGCCCGGAGCACAAGCCGACCCCGTATCCGACCTTCGCCATGGCCGCACTGGCCTCGATCGGCGACCTCCCCGACACGATCACAGACCGGGCGGTCGTGCTCCGCATGCAAAAGCGCAAGCCGGGCGAGAAGGTGACCCCCTTCCGCTCGCGCTACGCCACGCCGGAACTGAACGCACTGCGGGACAAGCTGGCCGCCTGGCTGGGACCGCTGCGCGGCATGGCCGACCGCATGGCGCCGACGATGCCGGTGGAGGACCGGGCGGCGGACACCTGGGAGCCGCTGGTCATCATCGCCGACCTGGCCGGCGGCCACTGGCCCGCCAGCGCCCGTGCGGCCTGTGTCGCGATGACCCGTTTCGAGGCCGTCCAGGACGAGCAGACCAACCTGAAGACAAGGTTGCTGCGCGACATCCACCGCGTCTTCGAGGCACACGGCAACCCCGAGGCCCTGTCCAGCCTGGATCTGGTCACCGCCCTGCTCCAGGACCCCGACGCCCCCTGGGCAGAGCACGGCACCAACGGGCTCAACGCCTACCACCTGGGCAGAATGCTCCGGGACTTCGACATCCGCCCGGCCAACTACCGGTTCGACAAGGGCAGGCAGGCCAAGGGGTACGCCCGTAACCGGCTCCTCGACAGCTGGGCCCGCCACTGCCCCGACCTCGCCGAGACGGCGCCTGCCACCACGCACGACACCACGCCCGCGCGCCCGGCCCAGGGCACGCCGCCCGCCGCCCCGGCCGGTCAGCTGCCCATCGGCCCGCCCGGCGGTCCTGCCGGCCCCAAGCGCGCCCGCTGACCCGCCTCCCCCTGGGTCCGTATCACTGCGTCGCATCCGTCCCCGCGCAGGTCAGCGCGGGGACGGATGTCCTCACCGGGACGGACTTCTCCGTACCTGCCCGAGTGTCCGTACCTGTCCTGACCAGGCATGGGACGGATGCGACGCACGTGACCCGTCTCCCATCCCCTCACCGCCGGAGCCACACCATGCACGAACAGCACAACGAACTCCCCACGGCTCAACAGCAGACGCCCACCACCTCAGCCCCAGACAGCGCAGCAAGTTGTCGGGTAAGGAGTCCTTACCCGGCCTCCGCCCCCGAGGTGGCGGAGGCACCCGGCGCCGAGGGGGCACCGGGGTCGGCCGGCCCGGGGGAGCCGACCGAGATGGGAGACACCAGACCGTCGCCGCACGCCGCGCAGACGCCGACGCCGCAGCGTCGTCTGCGTCAGCCGCGCCTGCGCGAGCGCCGTGTCCATCCCCGTTACAGCGACAGTGAGTTCACCGATCTCGCCCACGCCGCCGCGCTCAGCCGCATGCAGATCGGCGGCTACGTCGCCGAGGCGTCGCTCGCCGCGGCCCGCGCCGAGGACCCCACCGCCGCGATCGCCGACTACCGCGCCATGGTGAAGGCACTGATGGCCGCCAACCGGCAGCTCGGCGGCCTCGGCAACAACCTCAACCAACTCACCTGGCACCTCAACAAGGACGGCGCCTGGCCCGAGCCCGACGCCGTCCACCGGCTCCTGGCCCGCATCGAAACGTCGATCGCCGACGTGGACACCGCCGTCGCCCAGGTCACCGAAGGAAGGCAGGACCGGTGATACCGAAGATCATCACCGGCAAAGGCAGCACCCGCCGTCTGATCGCCTACCTCTTCGGCAAGGGCGACGCCAACGAACACGTCGACCCCCATCTGGTCGCCTCCTGGAACGACTTCGCCCCCGACCCCGGCCGCAGCCCCCACCGCGACCCCAAGGAGGTAGAGAAACAGCTCCACACGCAACTCGACCAGCCGGTGGCCATGCTCGGCCGCCAGGCTCCCCAGACCACGGTCTGGCACTGCCCGGTCCGCGCCACCCCCGAGGACCCCATCCTGTCCGACGCCCAGTGGGCCGAGATCGCCCGCCGGATCGTGGCCGCCGCCGGCATCGCCCCCACCGGAGACACCGAAGCCTGCCGCTGGGTGGCCGTACGGCATGCCGACGACCACATCCACATCGCCGCCACCCTCGTCCGCCAGGACGGCCGCCGCCCCAAACGGGACTACGACATCCGGGCCGTCCAGCGCGAGGCCCGCCAGATCGAAATCGACTACGGGCTGAGGCGGTTGAAGCCCGGCGACGGCACGGCCGCCAAGCGCCCCACCAGCAAGGAGCACTTCAAGGCCAAGCGCCTGGGCCAGGACGTCACCGCCCGCGAGGTCCTGCGCATGCGGGTGCGCCGCGCGGTTGCCGCCGCGGCCGACGAGGCCGAGTTCTTCTCGCTGCTGGAGGCGACCGGCGTGGACGTGCGCCTCAAGCTCGCTCCCTCCGGCGACGCGCTCGGCTGCAACTTCGCCCTGCCCGGCAACGTGAACGAGGAAGGCAACCCGGTGTGGTTCGCGGGCTCCACCCTCGCCCCTGACCTCTCCCTGCCCAAGATCCGCGAACGCCTCGCCACCACCAGCCCCGCGCCAGCCACCATCCAGCCTGGCAACCCGTGGCACCAGGCCACCGCCGCCACCGAACGCATCCCCCACCACCTCACGAAAGGCGACGAGCAGACGGCCCAGGGCCAACTCGTCGCGCTCGGTGCGGCGCTGGACCTGCTGCCCGTCATGGCACCGACCGCGGCGCGGGCCGACCTCGAACGAGCCGCCGCTGCCTTCGAGCGCGCCACCCGCTCCCGCATCGCCGCCGACCTCGACAGCACCCGCGCCCTGCGCCGCAGCATCCAGACCATCTGGTGCGAGAGGCCACAGGACAGTGACAGCACGGGGGCTCACCATGCTCCTGGACGCCGCACTCACCGCGGTCGCCTTCGCGCTGCACTGGCACCGCACCCGCCAGCAAGCCCAGCAGGAGGCGGCAGCCGAACAGGCTCTCCTCCACCTGCAGACCGCGTACGCGCAGACCGTCGAGCCCGTCCTGGTCGGCCTCGCCAGCCGGGCACCCGGCCCGCAGACCAAGCGCCGCTTCGCCCACCACCTTCAGGATGTGGTTCCGGAGCACGCCGAGGGCATCCTCAACGACCCCGCTTGGGACGCACTCGCCACCGTGCTCGCGGAGGCAGAGGCAGTAGGACACGACGCAGCCACCGTCCTCGGCCAAGCGCTGCACCAACGCGCCCTGGACGACGCCCGCAGTCCCGCCCGCGCGCTGACCTGGCGCATCCGCCGCCTCGGCGAGCGCCACGTTCCCGGTCCTTGGGCCCAGGCAGCCAGAGCCCACAGCGCCATGCAACGGCCCAGCGTGCCGGCCCACCCCGCGGCAGCCATTGGCCGGCCACCACAGGGGTCACCGACACGGCGGCGCTGATCAGGCGGGGGCGGACAGCTTGGGCGCGAGGAGCTCCAGGGCTTCCTCCCAGCGGTAGCGGTCGGCCCCTCCGCCGGCCTTCGGCCGGTGCGGTTCGTACGAGCCGATCAGGACGCCCATCTCGCGTAGCCGTTCCAGACTCTGGCGGTACGCGGGGTGGGCGGCCTGGGCCGAGTTCAGGTACGGAAGCACGGCGACCGGGATGCCCATGGCGGGTGCTTCGCACAGGACGCCCAGGGCGAGATTGTCGGAGATCCCAGCGGCCCACTTGTTGATGGTGTTGAAGCTGGCCGGGGCGACCGCGATCGCGTCCGCGGGCCGAGTCGGGCGCGGTTCGCCCGGTGATCGCCAGGCCGAGCGGATGGGGCGGCCGGTCTGGGTCTCGACCACCTCCGCGTCGAGGAAGCCGAGTCCTTGTGGGGTGGCAATGACACCGACGTCCCAGTGCCGTTCATGTGCCGCGGTGATCAGCTTGCCGACGTCGGCGGCGACCCCGGACGCGCAGACCACGATCTGGAGGAACGGCTTGTCGGGCTGATCGCTCACGCGGGCACTCCCAGTTGGCGGCTGAAGTGGTGCAGCTCGGGCAGTGCCCGGCGGCGGTCGCGGGCTGCCATGTCGGCGACCAGTTCGCGTACGGCCGGGCGGCGGATGTCCTGTGCCGCGCAGCTCTCGGCGATACGCAGGGCCTGGTAGCCCTCGGCGAGCCTGCCCTGCTGACTGTAGGCGCGGGCAGTCTCCACCCACAGCGCGGCCCGGCGCTCGGGGACAGGAATGTGCCGCCGCATGAGCGGCCGTGCGGTTTCCAGGGCGATGCCGGCGTCACCGAAGGAGACGGCTGCGCTGATCTCGTGGAGTGCGACGTTGGTGGGGCTGAAGTTCGCCCAGGCGTCCGGCCGGTCGAAGGCGACGTAGCGAGCGACTTCCTTGGCCTCGGTGAGGAAGTCCTGGGTGGTGTCGCGGTCGCCGTTTCTGCTGGCGGCGGTCGCCCCGCGGAGCAACAGCAGACCAACCGCTGCCAGGTACCGGGGCGAGCGCTGGTCGTAGGAGCCGGTGAGCTGGTCGGCTGTGTGGCGGACCATGTTCACGGCCTGGGCCGTGTGCTTCTCCCGCACGAGGACGTGAGCGTGGACGCGGACACTCGCGGCGAGGACGACGGGATCCCCGGACCGTTCCGCCTCCGCCATGGCCCGACCGGCCGCGAGCCAGGCGTTGCCCTGATCGGCCCGCTTCAGCAACAGGCTCACCGACGTCTGGTAGGCGGTCGCGAGCAGCCCGGACACCTCCGCCGAGCCGGATGAGCCTCCGGCGGCCTGACGCAGGTCGGCGATCAGACCCGGCAAGGTCTGCTCCAGTTCCGCGTAGTCGCACGTGCAGAACATCCGGCGTACGGCCCGTGCCCGGTCCCGCAGCTCGTCGAGGCCCAGGGCTTGCCCGGTGGCCGCGGGGCTCGTGCCTGGCAACAGGACTTGGATCAGGTCGTGATGTGCCGCGCTCGACGACGGCGGAGCCGCGAGCGCAGCGACGCTTGCGGCAAGGAAGGTACGGCGGTGCATGTCCTCTGTTCCGGGCTCGGCGGGGCTGGCATCAGAAGCGGCGGCGAGGCCGAGACGTTGCGGCGGAATCTCCAGCACCTGCGCGATCTCGCGCAGCACTCGCACGTCCTCCGTGCCCCTGCCGCTCTCCAGGCGGCTCACCTTCGACTGGTGATACCCAAGCGCGGCGGCAACGTCCCTCTGCGAGCGCCGCTGTAACACGCGTGCCTGACGGATCACTTCGCCGATCCGTCTCGCTTCACTCTGTGCCTCGGCCATCTGTGCCACGGCCCCTTCTGCCGTCGCCGATCCTGCCTGCTCAACCGAGAGTAACCGAGCGGCATTTGGCAGTGATGCAGCTCCTGCATAAGTGATGCAGCCCCGGCACACCGACTGGTTCCGCTTACGTCCGGAGCGGTTGCGTGGAGTGGCCGAACCAACCAGGAGGCCGCTCATGGAAGCGCATCACATCCGGATTCCCGTCTCCGGCACGCCAGCTGCCGCAGCGTCCGCGCGCCAGCAGCTCGCGGACGGGATACGGACTTTCGGCGCCTTCCTCGGCCCCGAACTCCTGGACGCGGCAGAGCTGGTGGCCGCAGAGCTCATCGCGAACGCGGTCCGGCACGCAAACGGCGGCCCGATCACGGCCGGCGCCTGCCTGAGCGACAAGGGACTGCGAATCGAGGTGAACGACGCCAACCCCGCCGTCCCGCACGTCGGCCTGTCGGATGTGGACGAGGAAGGCGGACGCGGGCTGTTCCTCGTCGCCGCACTCGCGGACCGCCACGGCTTCGATCCGCTGCCGCCCGGCAAACGCTGCTGGGCCGAGTTCAAGGTCAGCACCCCACTACCCACCGCATCACACCTGCCCCTGCAGAGGAGTTGACCGTTGACAGCCGTACGGATTCCCCCCGTCGCCGCAGAAGTGGTCGCCGTGCGACCCGGCAGCCCGCTCGCCGGATCCATCACCGTCGACGGCTCCAAGAACGCGGCCCTGCCCCTGCTGGCCGCCGCCGCGGCCCTGCACCGCCCGGTGCATCTGAGCAACGTCCCGTCGAACACGGACGTCGAAACCATGCTCACCGTGCTCCAACAGGCCGGCTGGCACACGGCCCGTCCGGCCAGCGACCCGCACACCACGGTGATCCTGCCGAGCGACGAGCCCCAGCCGGGCCCCGATCCTGAGATCGCCGCCCGCATCCGGGCCTCGTACTACCTCGTACCGGCCCTGCTCGGCGCGTACGGGCGAGCCAGGCTGCCCTGGCCGGGCGGCTGCCGGATCGGCGAACGCGGGATGGAGCAGCACTTCAAGGTCTACGAGCGCTTCGGTGACCGCACGACCGTAGACGGCCACGGGTATGTCGTGGAAGCAGCCACTGGTCAGACCGGAACGGTGTCCGTGGCGCTGCCTTTCCGTTCTCGCGGGGCGAGCATCGCCGCCCTCCTGCGCGCGGTCGTAGCCGGGCGGCCCCTGCGCCTTGGCCACCCCAATCTCTCGCCTGAAGTCATCAGCGTCGTAGAGGCGTTGCAGGTGGCGGGATGGGCGTGCCGGGTCAGTGAGTCGGTCCTGACGCTGTCACCACCCACTTCCGTCCCGACGGAGACCACGGTCTGGTCGGTGCCCGGCGACAAGGTCGAAGCCGGGACCCTGGCCTGTGCGGTCGCGGCGACCGGCGGGGAGGCACGCATCTGTGGCGTGCGCGGCGACGACGTCGCTCCCCTGGTCTCCGCCTTGAACTGGCTCGGAGTCCCCGCCGCCACCGAGGGCGATGCTCTCACCGTCCGGGCCCACGACGCCGAACCGACCGGGCGATCGCTACGCGCCATCGCATCCCTCTCCCCCGACGGCTTGGACGCCGACTTCGAACCACCGCTGATGGCCCTCGCCCTCGGACTGCCCGGCACTCACCTGTTCGCCGACACCATGAACCCCGGCCGTCACGGCAACCTGCTCCCCCAGCTCGCGCGCCTCGGCGCCGAGATCCACGAGCTCTCGCCCACCGAATGCCGCCTCACCGGACCGCAGCAGCTGACCGGCGCCGGCGTGGAGGCCACCGACATCCGCACGGGCTCGGCCCTGCTCATCGCTGGCCTCACCGCGCGCGGCGTCACCACCCTCGGTGGCCTCGAACAGCTCCGGCGCGGCCACGCCGATCTGCCCACCAAACTGCACACCCTGGGCGCCGACATCTGCGAGGTCACGCCATGACCCGGCAGCTTCAGCGGATCACCGCCACGACCGACATCCACTCCTCCTTCGCCCAGGCCACACCGATGCTGGCCTACCTCCACGCCGCCAGGGCCGAGAGCCTGATCGTGGACTGCGGCGACTTCTTCGAAGGCACCGGCTTCTACCGCTTCGGCCAGGGGCAGATCGAGTGCGAAGTTCTCACCAGCCTGTACGACCTGCTCGCCCCTGGAAACCACGGCTGGCCGCACTACTTCGAACCGCAGCTGCACGCGATGACCGTGTGCGCGAACGCAGCCGACGGCAGCGGCAGGCCGCTCTTCGACCGCGTGCGCATCGAGCACATCGGTGGCCGGCGCGTTGCCGTCACCGCGGTAATCGGCCTGCAAGCCTTCAACGCGATCCCTGCCAACCAGCGCACGGGCCACCACGTCACCGACCCGGCCCAGGCCCTGCGCGAAGTGATGCTGGAGCACCATCACCGTGCCGACGCCTGGATGGTGCTGTCCCACTCGGGCTTCGACGAGGACCTGAAGCTGGCCGCCGCCTGCCCGTTCGCGGACGTCATCTTCGCCGGGCACTGCCACAGCGACACCTACGGCCCCGTGCCCGTCGGTGACACCCTCGTCGTCAAGGGTCACGAACTCGGCGTCGGGTACGCCACCGCCGAGCCGGTCGGGGCCGGCTGGGCCGTCCGCGTAGGCACCTTCCCCGACACGTCCCTGATCCCCGAGGACCTCGCCGTACTGCAGGAGAAAATCGCCCTCGTCGGCAACACCCTGGGGAGCCAGCTCGGCATCGTGAACGAGCCGTATCTCAATACCCTGTTGGACCGACGCCTCCTCTTGGGCGAGATCGCCACCCGCCTGCACACCGGCCTCGGAGCGGACGCGGTCATCCTCAACGAGACCGCTCTGCGCCCCGTACCGCTCGGCGATGTCCTCACCCTCGGCGACCTGCTCGCCATCGAGCCCTTCGGCAACCAGCTCGTCCACGCCTTCCTCTCCGACAATCAGTCCGAGGACCACGCCAAGCTGCTCGCTCATCTCGTCGAACACATCGGGCCCTTGGCGGTCGCGCCCACGCCCCTTCCGCCCACAGCGCGCATCGTGCTGACCACCGGCTACATCGCCGACACCTATCTCGGCGGCCGCACTCATCAAGCCGGACTGCGTCTGGGCCAGGCGGTGCGCAGCGTCCTGGCGGCCCCGTTCGCTGACTCTGCCGACGCTCTTCAAGGGGGCGCTCAATGATCCTCACCGGTCCCGAGATCAACACGGCCGTTGCCGACGGACGCCTTCGCATCACCCCGTTCGACCCGAAGCAGACGAACCCCAACAGCTACAACGTCCGCCTGGGCGCCACCCTGCTGACGTACGCCACCAAGGTCATCGACGCCCACCACGCCAACCCCACGCGCACGATCCGAATCGACACAGACGGATACGTCCTCCAGCCCGGCGAGCTGTACCTCGGCCACACCGTCGAGGAGGTCGGCTCGGACCTCTTCATCCCACTGCTCTTCGGTCGCTCCTCGGTCGGACGACTGGGGTTATTCGTCGAGATCACCGCCCCTATCGGTGACATCGGCTTCCACGGCCAGTGGACTTTGATGCTGTCCCCCATCCGCCCTCTGCGGGTGTACGCGGGCATGAAGATCGGGCAGATCATGTTCTTCGTCCCCACCGGGGACGTCGACCTGTACCGAGGCAAGTACCAGGGCGCCGCCGGCCCCCAGCCATCCCGCTACTGGCGGGATGCGGCACACGTGCAGGCAGGCGCCTCGTGATCCTCACCGGCTCCGCCATTGCCGCCGCCATCAGCGCAGGCGAGATCACCATCGCGCCCTACGACCCGGCACGCCTGTCCCCCAATGCCTACGACTGGCGGCTGGGCGACACGATCCGCATCTGCGACGGCGACCTGGACGCCGCCGCCCCCACCACCTTCACCGAACTGGCCATCCCCGCCTCCGGATTGGTCCTGCAGCCCGGCGTGCTCTACCTCGGCGTCACGCTGGAGAGAACCGGCTCGGAAACGTATGCCCAACTTCTCAACGGCAACCGCACCATCGGCGCCCTCGGCATCTGGGTCCACGTTTCCGCGCCACTCGGCCACCAGGGCCACGCGATCCACTGGACCTTGGAGATCCGCGCTGCCAAGCCCGCCCGCGTCTATCCGGGAATGACGTTCGGCAAGCTCGTCTTCCTCACCACCCTCGGCACCCCGGCCAGCTACCAGCAACAGCGCGCCAAGTACGCCGCCACGCACGGCATCGACATCTCCCGCCTGTACGAAGAGATCCCCCAAGGAGCGCTGTGAGCCCCCTCGTCCGCCCTGCCGCGGGGCCGCTGGCCGCCACCTTTCTCGACCTCCCAACCGGAAGCCCCGGCGGCAGCGTCGAACTCTTCCTCGACCTGTACACCGGCGACAAGCCCCTCATCCCCGCACGGGCCTTCATGCTGGCCCCCACCCGCCCCAAACCCCACCTCCCCGCCGGGCTCGACCTGCTGACGGTCGCCGGCAAGTGCCTGGAGGGCGCCGCCTTCAGCCGCTACGTCGCAGCCCTGCGCCGGGCGCTGGTGACCGCGATCGATCCAGCCCAGATCGGGGTACTCCACCTGCAGCACCTCACCTTCGGCGCCACGCCCGCCCTGCTCCGGGCGCTGCCGGCCCACCCCAGAATCGCCTTGGTCCACGGCACCGACCTGATCTTCGCCGAGGCCCACCGCGACCAGCTCCAAGTCCTGCGCGAGACGGCAAGGGCCGCCGACGCGATCGTCGTCCCCACCGGCGCGATGGCCGACCGCCTTCTCAGGCTCGCCCCGCAGATCGACCGCCGCAAGATCGTCCGCATTCCATGGGGCATCCCCGACCATCTGCTCACCGATCCGCCGACGCGGCCCGCCCGCACCTCCACCAGCCACCTACGACTGCTCTACGCAGGCAGGCTGACCGCCGAGAAGGGCGCAGAGCACCTGATCACGGGCCTGGCGCCCATTCCAGGAGTCGAGCTGAGCATCGCCGCCCCCAGAGCCCAGTTCCACGCCTTGGCCCCGCTCCTCCAACGCACCGGAGTGCGGGCCCGGTACCTCGGCTGGCTCCGCCGTCCACAGTTGTGGAAAGCCTTCGCCGAGCACGACGTCCTGGTCATGCCGTCCACCACCCTGGAAGCCATGGGCCTGGTCGCGTTGGAGGCCCAAGCATGCGGTCTGCCTGTCCTGTACCAACCTGTGCCCGGCCTCAACGAAGTCGTCGCCGCGTCCGGAGTGGCCACCGACTTCACCCGCTCGGCCGCCCTCGCCCGGGACCTCGAATGTCTACGAACCGCACGTGGCCTCCTGCCCGCCCTGCGACAGGCGGGCTACGCGAACGCCGCCCGCTACCCGCTCTCATCGACCGCACGATCCTTGACCGGCCTCGGCAACCAACTCACCTGAATTACCTCCAGACAGCTCACCACGCCGCTGCCAGACCCGGCCCATGAACGTCACTACGCTGACCGGCGGGATGCTCCGGCGAAGAGGGAGACCATGACGTACGACAGCGACCGCATCGAAGCCCTGCTGGACGAGGGCGTCCGCGACAAGGTGTACCCCGGTGCCGTATGGGCCGTCGGCGACACCACCGGCATCCGTGCTCAAGGCACCACCGGCGTCCTCGACCCCGACGAACCAGACGTGCCGATGCAAGCCGACACCGTCTTCGACGCCGCCAGCCTCACCAAAATCCTCGCCGTATGGTCGTCCATCGGCGCTCTGTGGGAGGACGGCGCCCTCGACCTCGATCAGTCCCTCGGCACCTTCTGGCCGGACGTCTTCGGCCACCCTCTGGGCGCCGTGACCGCCCGGCAGTTGCTGACGCACACGGCTGGCCTTCCCCTGCGGGCCCAACTGAAGAACCTCTACGGCACCAACAAGGAGGACATCCGCCGAGGCGTTCTGCACGAGCAACTCCACCGGCCACCAGGCGAGGCCGTCGAGTACACCGACCGGGCCGCCCTCATCCTCGGCTACCTCGCCGAGTACCTCTCCGGCCAGACCTTGGACGAGCTGGCCACCGTCCGCGTCTGGCAACCACTGGGCATGGACAGCACCTGCTTCGGTCCACTGCCCGATGAGATCGCGGCCCGCTGTGCTCCGACCGAGCTCGACCAAGACACCGACACCCATCTCAAGGGAACCGCCCACGACTTCTCCGCGCGCCTCCTCGGCGGAGTCTGCGGCATCGCCGGCGCCTTCACCGTCCTCGACGACCTCGCCGCCCTTCTCCGCCACATGCTGGACACCAGCACCGCACCAGAGCGAGCTGGCTTCGGCCGCGGCTGGACGGCAACGTCACTGACTGTCCAGACCGGCACGCTGGCACCCGTTCGCGGCCTGTTCTGGCACACCGCTCCCGAGACCGCCCCGGCCGACGATGTCTGGGTCCACTATGGATTCACCGGAACCGGCATGTGGGTCTCACCCCGCCATGGGCGGTGGGCCGTGCTGCTGACCAACAAGCTCTACTACACCCGTGACCGACAACCCTTGACCGACGTCCGCAACGCCTTCCGAAGGTTTGCCTTCATCTGACGCGTGGATGACCGGACACGGCCACCGCGATGAGGCTCCCCGCCGAAGCCGCCGCCCAGCATGCCCGCGTCACGCGCATGCTGCAGCAGTTCGGGACCGGGCTGCTCGCCGCCACGCCAGGCAGCCTCAGCGTGCAGACCTGAACCGAGCACGCCACCACCTGGAGGATGAAGGCAAGTCGGCGCCGACGGAAGAAAAGTCACGGCAGGAGCAGCAGGGGCAGACCGTGCAGGTAGCTCTCCGCATGAGCAGTTCCACGGTTCCGTGGTGGACGTGGATGCCCAACCCCAGGACGAGTTCGGCGTGCACGCGGCGGAAGCCCAGGTGCCGCGGGAGGCGGGATGGATACCTAGGCAGGCTCCGCCAAGTGCAGCACCCAGATGGCTCGCTCGACCGAATGTCCCTCGCCATCCATCACACGGATGGCTTCGAACCGTCTTGGGGGGACGTCACCTCGCCCAGCAGTTCGGCGGCACGATAGTGGATGACCAACTCGGCCTCCAGGTCCGCGATCCGCTTACAGGCCACGGCGGCCGTCTCTCTGTGGCAAAGCTGGACGATGCGGCAAGATCCCTGGTCATGGCGGCAGAGGAGCATGAGGAACGCCCGGCGCTGTCGGCGGAGATCGACGAGATATTTCGACGCCGGCTGACAGTGAAGGAAGCGGGTAAACGGCATCTTGCGGCGGCACGACGGATAGTGGCACTGGCCTCGGTGGCGGGCATCGAGCCGCTGGAGGCGGCGGAGTTGACGGGGTACGCGCTGCGCACGTGTACGAAGTGGGCAGCCCGACGGGGGCGTGCGGAGGTATCGGTCGAGCAAGCCCGTGCGATGCCATGTGAGCAGGTACGTTTGCGCCTTCGGCAGGTGGGAGTGGCGCGGCAGCGTCAGACGGAGCGCGAGCAGGAGTTAGCCCAGTTCACAGCAGCCGTGGCCGCGACGGCGCGTCGACGGGAGATGTCGCCGGTGGAGTTTGCGGCGGCGACCGGATATACGGTGCACGTCGTTGAGAGTTGGTACGAGACCGCACGGAAGGTCGCGCACCAGGCGGCCCGCAATTCGAAGTTGACGGAGTTCCGCCTGAAGGCGGGGCAGAGCCGTACGCGCGCCGTCCTGCGGGAGCGCGAGCAGCGCTGGCTTCAAGCAAGGGGGCCGTGGCGGGACGAGTGGGCAACTCCGGGGCGGCAGGCGAAGAAGCGGCGCACGTCGCGGAAAAAGTCGGTGGAAAAGGCCCGACAGCGGGCGCGCCGCAGACGCAAGCAGTAGAGCCATGGTGAAGCGCATCACAAGATGTCTTCGCGCGCGGGCGCGCGCGTATCTCTCTTAAAGAGAGATCAGGCTTAAATGTCCGTATTGCCAGCTTCTCGGTCGGGGATCGCATCGTGTCTACGGTTCCGGTGTGTCGACACAGCAACCGTCAACGATCAAGCCCGCAAGGGGGATTACATATGCCTGCCTCGATTCGATTTCTCAGCCAGCGCCCACTCGTGACCGTGAACGTCCTTAAAGGCCCCGCACAGGCCGTAAGCGGTGACCCGTGGGGTTCTCGCTCACCACTCCTGTGGGCGCTCCTGGCGGCGCTTCTGAGCGGCGTGGCGTCGGGTGCAGCGCAGCAGGCCGCGGCAGTGCTCATCGGCTGAGTACGGCGGGGCCCGCCCTGGGATGCCAGGGCGGGCCCGTCACGTGCGGCCGGTTGCAGGTCGACTTTGCACATCGGGCGTGTGGTGGGCTTCTGGCCTCTGGCGCCGCTGCACTGGCCGTGTCACGCGACACTCGCGGCGTTCAGCTTGGCCACGGAGGCACTGTGGCGGGAGATGGCTGCAGTGGAGCGGACACCATGGAAGCTCGGGATGGCGAAGTGGGCGGCCGAACTCGCGCGCGTCCGTGACTGGGCCTATAGACGCTAGGTACTGGTAACGACCGACGCGTTCGGACGGGCTTGCCCGGCTTCCAGCGGTGCTCGCGTCGACGAGGGTGCCGGGGGCCGCTTGGGCTGGCGACGGCGTGATGTCAGTGGTGACGCCTAGGCTGGATGAGGCAAGTGTGTTGCGCCGTCAGCTCCCGTCGTCTGATGCGGTCCGGGGGTGGTCGGCCCGTTCGAATCCGAGGACAACCATGCAGCTCGCCGACCATTTCAATGAGTTCCTGCGCACCACGGTGAACCTGGGCCAAGTCAAGCTCGACCTTCTCGACACCAGGGTGGAGGCGATCTACCGGGCGTTGAAGGCGGACGAGGAAATCGGCTCGCTGGTCCTAGGCAAGACTCCGCAGGGCTCATGGGCGCATCGCACGATCATCGACCCGGTCGGCGGGACGGAGTTCGATGCTGACGTGATGCTGCTGATGGCCGAGAACCCGGACTGGTCACAGAGCCCGAAGACGTATATCGAGGAGGTGTATGCGGCCCTACATCGGCACAGCATCTACAAGGACATGCCGCACTCGCGTAAGTGCCGATGTGTGCGGCTGGTCTACAGCAATTCCATGCACGTGGACATCGTGCCTTACGTGGTGCTAGTCGATGGTCGAGAGGTCATCGTCAACCGCGACGAGGACACCTGGGAGAACACCAACTCGCAGGGCTTCACCACTTGGATGCGCACTCAGGACCAGATCGCGCAGGGGAATCTGCGCAAGGTCATCCGGTTGATGAAGTTCCTGCGCGACCACAAGGGATCGTTCACCGGAACGCGGTCGGTGATCCTGACGACGCTGCTCGGCAACCATGTTCATGCCTACAAGAAGTTCTCCGATCCGGGCTACTACCGTGATGTGCCCACTGCGCTCTTGCACATCGTCGCTGACCTGGACGCCTATCTGCAGGCCAACGAGACCAAGCCCTCGGTCGCCGACCCCTCAGGGTCTGGGCTGACCTTCGACCATCGTTGGGAGCAGAAGACGTACTCCTACTTCCGCGACCGCATCCACAAGCACGCCGCCGAGATCCACGACGCGTACCACGCCGAAGACAAGGACACCAGCCTACGGCTGTGGCAGAACCTTTTCGGCCCCGAGTTCAAGGCCCCGGTTGCGGCAACCAGCGGCTCCAAGTTCCCCGTGGCTGCCACCACGGTCACCGCAGTCGCGCGGCCTGGTCGCGCCGGGTGAGCAGCGGCAAGAACCGACCCGCACCGACGGACTGGCAGAAGAAGGCCCTGGCCGAGCTGCGCGGGGCCGCGGCCGAACAGCCGGACGTGCTGCGTCTGGTGGGAGTTCCAGCCCGCGGCCAGAACGGTGTGCTCAGGGTGACGCTGCGGCTTCACACCGGGCCCTTGACCACTGCTGACGGCGGCTTGGCTCTGCAGGAGCACGAGGAGTTCGTCCTGACCCTGCCGGCCTCACCGCTCTCCGCAACCACCGTCGAAGTCGAGCACTGGAGGTTCGCCGGCTACCCGCATGTCCTCCAAGGGCGCCGACTGTGCATCTTCCTGGATCCCGCCCGCGAGTGGGATCCACTGCGCGGGGGCATGCGGACGTTTCTAAACCGGCTGTGGTCCTGGTTGAGCGACGCGGCAGCGGGCCAATTCAACGCATCACAGGCGATGTACCACGCCGTCGGCGGCGTGCTTCACCAAACGCCTGGAACCCCGACACTGGTCGTACGCGTTCCCGGCCCCGACCAGCGAATCCAGACGGGCTACCTGATCGCGCGCACCGAGCACCGCCTAGACCTGGCCTACAGTCCGCCCCCGGAAGGCGGAGCCGTACGGGTGCCAGTAATCACCATTGCGGGCGCGCTGCCGCTCGGCGGCGGCTCCACCTTTGCCGAGCTGCTGACCTACGTGGACAACCCTCCGTTCGATCGACAGCGAAAAAGCTCACCACAGGCGGTCGCCCAGTCTCCGGCGATCCTGACCACGCTCGCGGCCAGTGCGGCCCGCAACCCCGACGGCTCACCGCAGTACCTGATCCTGGCGGTCCCGCACCCCGCGGGCGGCCCGCCCCATCTCTTGGGTGCACGTCTTCCCGCGCCCGCCGCGGATGCCCTGCGGCGCATGGCCCGCGAGCAGGGTTCCGCGCTGAACATCGACGCCTCCCAGATCCGCTCGGACCTACTGATCGAATGGTGCCCTGTGTCCGATGAACGACCTGCCGTGACCACACGTCGCGATGACGGAAGCCTCATCGGCGGCTTCTTGGGGAAACACGTGCATGTCTGGGGCTGCGGCGGCCTTGGCTCCTGGATCGCCGAGTTCGTCGTCCGTGCCGGCGCCTCACAGGTGACGGTGTGCGACCCCGGAACAGTCACTGGCGGACTGTTGGTCCGGCAGAACTACGTCGAGGCTGACGTTGGAGCCTCCAAAGCCCAGGCCCTGGCCCGACGGCTGCGAGCAGTGGATGACACGGTCGCGATCCACGTCCACGACGGCGTACTGCCTGACGCTGCAGCTCTGGCGGGCGCCGAAGTCATTATCGACGCGACCGTCAGCATTGCCATGGGCCACATCTTGGAGCGCCTCGCGGCCAGCGGGGGACCCCACCCGGTCCTGGCTCAAGTAGCCACGGATACCCGCACCGGCACCTTGGGCCTGCTGAGTGTCTCCGCACCCACCACCGCACAGGGGCCCAGCAGCATCGACACTGCTGCTGGGAAGATCGTACTGGCCGACCCCGTCCTGGAGCTTTACCACCGCCTGTGGCAGGACACCCCGGACGGCGACGAACTTGTACCAACCCGCGGCTGTTCGGTGCCCACCTTCCACGGGTCATCGGCCGACCTGGCCGCTGTCGCCGGAACACTGACGTCCTTCCTGGGGATGCACCTGATCACTCCCGGCTCGGGTACGCATCTGGTCGCGCTTCCTCACGCCGCCGGATCGCCCCATCACCATTTCCTGGCCCACGACCCGACACCGACCACGCCCTGACCGACCCCATGTGCACTCAAAAATGCGCTGCCGTCAAGGCGAACGGGAACGCAGTAACTGGCTATGGGATCACCAGCGAGTGCCAGTGTCAGGGAATCTCCAAGGCTCGTCGGTATCCGCTCGGCGTGCGGTCGTATAGCACCAGCGCGGGGTGCACTTGGCGGTCGCGTACCCGCCCCAGGCTTACCCCGGCCGAGAGCGGCACCGCGAACAGTACGTGCAGGCGCCGCACCTGCTTGGCGCTCGCCTCCAGATCCGCGAACAGCGACCGCAGCACCTCCTGGAACTGAGTCAAGGAAACGCGATTGCGCAGCACGTCCGGAGCGGCGGCAACACCAACAGGGCTGATGCGGTACCGGCGCAGTCCGGCGAGCTGGTGTGGGACCTCGTCGGGCTGGATCGTGCCTGAGATGTTCAGCACGAGCACCGCCTCATGCGCGGGCGGCTGGTCTACGTCGAGGTGGACCGCGAAGCCGACCACCGGCGCTGTCGAAGACCACGACCAGGACTCGTCTTCGCGGTGGCGCTGATAGACGTCGGTGGGCACGGTGTCGTCCAGACGGGATCCGAGGTAGACGAGCAGTGGCAGCCGGGCGAAGCCGAAGACGCTCAAGTGCGCGATCTTGTCGCGGGCGATGCCACGGTTGAGCTGGTTATCGATGACCTCGTCGATGACGGCGGTGGCTGCTCGGTAGTAAGGCGAGCCTCCAGTCTCCTCGTCGGGGATATCGCGCAGATCGATCGTCATCTCGCCCGCCACGTGGCGCAGGTCGATCTCCACGCCGTGCCGCTCATAGGACTCCAGGAATAGCGGGAACCGGTCCCCGGAGGTGATCACCGCGGTAGCAGCGGTCTGCCGGGTCAGCTCGACTTCCTGGCCGCGCACGCGGCCCACCATCCGCAGCACCGTGGTCGCCCGGTCGTCGGCCAGCCCGGTGACGTGCTTGATGCGGTCCTCGTGAGCGCGTTTGAGCGCGCGCAGCCGTTCCACGGTGAAAACGTCCAGGGTGCCGGAAGCGTCGATCTCGTCGTGTTCGTCGGCACAGACCAGCATCAAGTTGTCGGCGGTGTCGCGCTCGACCAAGTCGTACTCACCACGCGGGGAGCCTGCGGTCTGTTGTTGGCCCACGATGTGCGCCAACTCCCCCTGCCTCACGGTGCGCCCTGTCATCCCACCGTCGAGCAGATACCTGTTACAGATCGCGCACCGGCCACCACTGCGCACCCACACTTCCAAGCGCACAGGCGCTGGGATGGCCCGTCTCCCGCCGCCCTGCCCGCCAGCCTTCCTCGCCATACGCTGCCTCCCGTCTTGGAGCGCGCCCGCTGAAGCCATAGTGCGTTTCCGTTCATCCTTCCGCGGCAGAACCGCTTCGGGCACAGCCCACGCCCTCCGGGAAGGTCTGCTCCACCGACTCATCGAGGCGGCAGGAGTGCCAATCGACAGCCTCAGCGGAATTGTCAGTGCTCCGTGCGACCGTGATCGCACTTGAGTCATGGGACGGCCGCGACCCACTGCGCGCCTGTCCCATCCGCTGGCATAGCGCCGACAGCAAAGGGGATGCCATGGCAATGCTCTTCGGCACGCTACTCATTCGTCGTCTTACGTCGTCGGATAGCGAACGGAGGACGAGAGCGGAGACACGGTTGGGGGTTCCCGATCCACGCAGACCGATGGACGATTCCCCGTCCGACGGACCCCAAGTTGACGCACCTGTCGACGAGGTAGAAGTCACTTTGCCTGTTGCGGAGTTCGACGAGCGAGTGGATCTAGTCTTTCGGACTCCGAAGCGTGGGCGCGATCAGCTGCTCGCCAAAGGGTTGTGCGAACAGCAAGGTTGGGCGATCCGGCCAGCCGGTGAGCAGGAAGACCCCGGACGGCCGGAGGACCAAGCTGCATACGTCGTAGAAGTGCGGCTCCCCGGCTCGCGCAGGGGCGCTGAAACCGGTGCCCGCCAGCGTCTGCTGAAGGTTGTGGGCAAGCACGTGTCTGTGACCATCGTGGGAGGGTCTCTCGTCCGTGCCCAGGCGCCTGAGCCGATGGTGACTTGGCGCGTATTTCGGGAGTCCAGCTGGCGAAACAGGCGGGGCCTCGGCTGGTTGGCCTCTCTGCGTACCCAGTCGGGGCTCGCCGACGAGCAGCGCACCATCGGTGTTGCTCCATCCGTCGAAGAAGCGGAGGTCCGCGAGCTACTTGGGCAACAACAACTCGGAGGCTTCGAGTTTGACGAGTCCCGCCACGGCGTGCGCAAGAGCGTGGGGCCCAAGGCTAATGAGACGGAGGAGGACAGAAATCCCTGGTGGCACGGCCGTCGAGGGGTAGCACTCCGCGTTGCCCTGGCATCCCTGCTCATGTTCTACGGCTGGCTCGCGTACGACCGTTCCTTGGTCGGCCAGCTGGCCATGCTCGCGCCACTCGCCGTCGCCGCGTGGTTCGTCGGCAACTGGTACATGAGCAACCAGCGTCGTCCCTGGCCCTTGCGCTGGGCGGCCGGGACCTTGATCCTCGCCAGCAGCGCAATACCCGGATACATGTGGCACCAGCAGAACCCCTACGGCGTCGCCGCTCAGATCAGAAGTGTTCTGCTCACGTTCGCCGGTCTGGCTCTGCTGTGGTATGTACCCCGGGGGTGCTGGTTCGCCATTCGCCAGACCTGGATCAGCAGGCACGCCGCTGGCCTGCTCACTGTGCTCGTCCTGCCTCTGCCGTGGGTTCTGCCGTTCGTGGGCTCGTTCTTGCAGTTCCTTTACGTGGAGGACGCTTTCGGAATCCCCGCTGACTCGGTCTCCGCCCCCGTCTATTGGACCGGTGCATCTGCACTGCTGCCTACGCTCGGCTGCATAGGGCTACTCCTGCCGCCTCTGGCCCTCTACGGCTGGGCCCGCCACTTCCACTGGGCCTGGGAGAAGAGCATTGTGAGCGTCGTGTCGGCTGGTGCCGCCGTCATGCTCATCGTCGCTGGAGGAGTTGCTTTCATGAGCCGGACCTCGGACGCAGCCCACCGCGCCGCCCGTGACGTAATGAACGCGACTGCACCGGACTCCTACTTCGGCATCCAGGGCGAGCGGATATGCGTACAGCCACTCAAAGGCAAGCTCTCCGTGCACAACGGGCCGCTCCCGACCGATCGTCCGCTGCTCGCTTTCAGCACGGATGGCGATGTCCTCTACCTGTGGGACCCGGTGCGCGCCCGGGAACATGGCGGACCTGATCCCGTAATCTCGGTGCACTCGGCGGAGGTCTCGACATACGCAGTGAGCGACGGTCAGATCCGCTGCCCGGAGCTGACATGAAGCGCAACAAGCAGAACATCAGCCACCCCAGGCTCTGACCTTGCACCGACTCGTTCGGGGCAAATCGGCCAGCAGAAAGTGAGCGCCGAGGGCACATCTAGGGCACATGAGCCCGGGAAACGGCGTTGACCCGTGAGAACTACCGAGAGGAGTTTTCCCAGGTCAACGCACATTTCCCTGCGAACCCCCAGGTCAGCCCCCTCCCCCTCCCATTCGCTGCACGAGTGGCAGGACTTCAGCCATCGGTTGCATGAGGCGGGGCATCAGCCTTATTGCTTGGTGTGGCCCTGAGTCTGGGGTTTCAAGGGTTTCGGGCGGAGCTTTCGGGCTCCGCCCTTCTCATGTGCCGGGTGGGGCCGTCGGGTGGCCGGGGCATAGGGGTTTGGGTGAGGCAGCACCCCACGGCGGATCACAGCGGGACAAGCCCGCGCGGCAGCGCAAGGGCCACGCCGCTGAGCATTCCTCACACAGGCGCTGACCGAAGGCCCGTGCAAGCGTGCTCACGTGTGCAGCGTGCGTCTCAACGGCGATGAGCGGATGGTCACCGCCGTCGCAGCCGCCAGCCGTACGAGCCTGCCTTCCCCTCCCGCAGCAGCTGCCGCCGTCGGCACCACGGCGACAGTCTCAGTCAGGGTGCCCGTGCCATCAACCCCGGTGCCCGACCGTCGGCCCCGACGCCACCATCGCCGCCACCCAGCCCGCCGTACCACGTGACAAGGAGGCTGGAGATCCTTTCATCGACCGGAGTCAAGCGGCCATCTCGCTACGTATCCGGTCCAGGTACTGAGAGGCTGTGGCGTGCTGTTCAGGCAGCCGGGTCCCTGCCGTGCGCATGATGCGCTGGAGCTGATGCGGAAGCCGCTGCGTGCTCGCCTCCCGAATCGCGCTGTCCAGCGACTGGGCGGCGGCGTTGCGATCGTCGGCGAGCAGCTGAACGTGGGCAACGGTGACCAGCTCGATCACGCTCCATTGCGGGGCCACGACGGTCGTAGGAGCCGGGCTGTGTTCCACGAATCGCATGGCCGTCCTGGTGCGCCCGGTGGCGACGAGACCGCGCAGCCGGATCTCATGCAGCGAGAAGGGGTTGAACAAACTGGTGTGGTCGATGTCGTCGAGAAGGGCATCGGTCTCCCGCGTCACCCGGTCGAACAGCTCGCCGTTGCGCAGCGCGCCGGCAGCCCGGGCCAGGAGCGGTAGGACGGCGGCGCGGGCGGTGTCGTCCGGAGCGGTGGCCGCGGCCCGGCACAGCCGCCGGACGGCGGCACCCCGCAGGTTGGCCTTGCGCAGCTCGTTGCCGTGCATGCGCAGCACGTACGAGGTCATGCGCGCGTCCTCGAAGTACTCGGCGATCTCCAGGCTCTTGGCCGTCCAGTGCGCCGCGGTGGCCAGGCGTTCCTCCGGCAGTACGTTGCCCAGGGCGGCACCGAGGCCGACGCGGGCCCGGGCGAGCAGGTGCAGCACGTCTCGCTCGGTATGCCCGTCCTCGATGCGGGCTTCAAGGCGGGCGACCAGCGGCCACAGCTCGGAGACGGCTTCGGAGGCGTGCCCGGACTGGCGGGCGATCTCAGCGAGCCGGACGGTCGACTCGCCGAACTGGAGCATCGCCCGGTGGTCGGTGTCAGTCGGGTCGGTAACGCCGAGAACATGCGGCGGCAGGCACAAAGCCTCGCAGATCCGGCGGCGGGAGCCGATGTCGTCGAGGGACCGCTTCCCCAACTCCAGGGCCGAGATGTACGTCTTGTCGTAGCCGAGGAGTTCGCCGAGCGCCGTCTGGTTCAGTCCGTGCACGCGACGGTAGAAGCGCATGATGTCGGCCAGATCCCCTGTGGCCAGGACTGACTGAGCCTGTGGCGTCGCCCAGTGCCACTGAGCATGCCGGGCCGAGGGCCGGGGAAGCGGGAGCCGGTCCTGCCCCACTCGTGTCGCCGCTTCGCTCCCGGCCATGGTCGGCTACGTCCGCTTGTAGTCGTCCAGGGACACCGACCCGGTGTTCCCCCGGCCGTACCAGGCGGCGATGGCCTGCTTGTAGCCGTCCGGCACGTTCAGGCCGGGCACCTCGTCCGCGCTGAACATACCCAGTTGCTTGTGCTCATGGCTGATGACCGGGGGCCGGTCGGGAGTCAGCACGGTGCAGCCGTAGGTCACGATCAGTACGCGCCGACCTGGGATGGGCTGATAGATCCACACACCACCGTCGATGAGCGGACCCGCCTTGACATCCCAGCCGGTCTCCTCCCGGATCTCACGCTCCAGCGCCGCCTCCGGACTGCTGTCCGGCAACTGCACGCCATCGTCCGTGCCGATCTCCAGGCGACCTCCCGGCAGTTCCCACTCATCACGCTCGTTCCGCAACAGCAACACGCGATCACGCGCGTCGAGCGCAACGCCTTTCACGGAGACGGGCCAGAGCGGCGGCGTGTACGTCATGACGTCCTCGTCCTGCGGTGTGCGAGCCGGGCCATCGGAACGTAGCACGCTCCCATCAGCCCACCACCCCGTCGCCCGATTTATCCGAGTCGACAATCAGTCGCTTTACCGCGGCCGCCCTGTCCTCCCACTCTGATCACACCGATCCCGATCGAAGGAGTACGGCGATGCTCGACGCCTCCGCAGGCTCCGAGAGGCTCTTCGCTGACCACTACGTCAATCTTCGCGCCCCGCACGCCAGCGACGCCATCGCCGCACAGCTTCGGGAGAGCGGCCTCGTCACCCTCGACGGACTGACCACACGGCAAGCGGTCCTGGTGTCCGCCTCCCGGCTGATGGCGATCACGCCCCACCCGCACGGCGCCCCGGACGGCCTGACCCTGATCCACGACACGGGCAGCCACGCACACCGCGCCGGCTTCGCCGGACTCGGCAACGGTGAACTCCTGGCCCACACCGAGAGGTCGGGCACCCCCAAGCCGCCCCGTCTGATCCTTGTGGTCTGTGTGCAGCCGGCCGCTGCGGGCGGCGTGACGCTCCTCGCTGACGGACGCGATGTCCACGCCCGCCTCGTCAGCCAGAACCGCACAGCGGCGATTGCGCTCAGCCAGCCCCGGACCGCCTACTTCGGAGCGGGCACCGGCCATGCCTCCCTGGTCTTCACCATTGGGGCTGACGGGCGGATCTCCATACGACTACGCCAGGACGGTCTCGCCCGCTGGAGCCCGGTCGTCCAGCCGTACCTGCCCGTTCTCCGCAGCGCCATCACTGATAGCCAGCACCGCCTAACGCTCCAGGCCGGACAGGGCTATCTGCTGGACAACCACCGCTGGCTGCACGCGCGCACGCGTTTCGCCGGGGACCGCCAGCTCCTGCGGGCCCTGGGAGAACCCCACTTCGGCCTTCCGACCGGCTTCATACCCTGCCCGTCAGTCTCCGTGCTGCCCAAGACGAGCGAGGCCCTCCTTCCCTCGATCTGATGTGCCCGCAACTCCGAGGAGGTGACAGCCATGGCTGAGGACAGCCTGCCCGAGCCCAGGGCCTTGAGGGTCGACAAGCACACCGGCTGCATCGGCCGGGTCATGGGGAGCGAGGGCCCGTACGTGCAGCTCCGCCCCATAAGAGGTGGCCTGGAGTGGGATGTTCCGACCAACAAACTGCGCGAACCCACCCAGGTGGGAGAAGACGAGCGTCAGGATGGCTGTGGCGAACGGACGGTGGGGACGGTGAACCCTCGCGCCATCCTTCGGCACGAGACCTGGACGCTCGAACCGGACCGCGAACCCGACGCGGAACCGACCACCTACGCAATGCAGTGCGCCGTTGACGGCGCGGCAACGCCGATCAGTGATGACTTCCTCGAACCCCAGAACTGGGTGCCGAAGCACTGCGACCGACACCCGTCGCACCACACCTACCAGGAGATCATCACTCGGCCATGGCATTCCTGGCGGCACGCACGATGCCGAGGGCAACGGCCTGGCCGGGGGGCGTTTTGCGGGCCCCGGTCATCGTTCGCTGTCGCCGCGTCGTGCGGCTTCGTGATCGGTGTCGCGATCGCGTCCCCCCGGCCCGCCCCTGAGTTCCCGTCCCTGCCGAACGTAGCCGACCGAGACGTTCCCCCACTCCGAGAAGCCCTGGCAGGGGCGGACCGCAATCCCCGTCCCGCACGGATCAGCCGCCCGAGCCCATGGACAGGTCGAGCACCGTCCGGGGCGGGTCTGCAATGCACCTCATCTCTCACACCCAGGAGGAACCAATGCCGAACAGCACCGCAACCGCCCCGACGACCGGACCGGTCCAGTCGGGCCTGGTCAAGGCGCGCCGCCGGATCCAGGCCGCCCGCGAGCGCGGCGTCACCCCGTCCGACGGCGGCAGCACCGGCCGCACCGACGGCAACGACTGATCCAGGAGGAGACGCGTTGTCGCCGCTGAACCTGGCGGCTCACCTGGGCCAGGACGAGTTCCTGGCCCAGGTGCTCCACCGCCACTACCGCCACGTCCCCGCCGCCCTCTCCCACCCGGGCGACTTGATCACCTGGGCCGACGTCAACACCATCCTGGCCACCCACCGCCTGGAACCGCCCCGCTTCCGCCTCTCTACAGACGGCGAGATGCTGCCCGCCCACCGCTACACCGCCCCGGTCACCACCCGCCGGCATACCGTCTGGCAACGCCTCCATCCCGCCGAACTGCACGCCCGCCTAGCCGAGGGCGCCTCCCTCGTCATCGACGCCGTCGATGAACTCCACCCGCCCGTCGGCCGAGCGGCCATGGAACTGGAGCGCTGGCTACGCACGGGCGTGCAGGCCAACCTGTACGCGTCGTGGACCGCGCGTGAGGGCTTCGGCGTGCACTGGGACGACCACGACGTGATCGTCATCCAGATCGACGGCGCCAAACGCTGGAAGCTGTACGGCCCCACTCGCACCGCTCCCATGTACAAGGACACCGACGAGCCCGAGCCACCGCCGGAACAGTCGATCACGGAACTGGTCCTGCACCCCGGCGACCTGCTCTACCTCCCGCGCGGCTGGTGGCACTCGGTGGCCGCCTCCGAAGGCGAGCACTCCCTCCATCTCACCTTCGGTATCCAGACCACCACCGGCGCCCAGCTCCTGTCCTGGCTCGCCGACGACCTGCGCCGCCACGACGACCTGCGCGAAGACCTGCCCGTCCACGCGCCAGCCGCCCAACAGGCCGCCTACCTGGAACGGCTGCGCAAGGAAGTCACCACCGCCCTGGAGAACCCGGACCTCATCGACCGGTACACGGCGATGCGCGAGGCAACCGACGTAACCCGCCTGCGGCCGAGCCTGCCCCACATCACCGGCATCCCCGCAAACCCGGACCTCCGCATCAGGCTGACCACCACACGCGCTCACCTGGAACCTGCGGCCAACGGGGACGGCGTGATCTTCCTGGCCTGCGACAACGAATGGGAGCTGGCTGAGGAAGCCCGGCCCCTCCTCCAGCACCTGCTGTCCGCCGCGCCCAGCACCGTGTCCCTCGGCGAGCTGGCCACAGCATCCGGAGCCTCGGTCGCGGAGGTCGCGGCCATCGCCTCGGAGCTGATGGACGGCCAAGCGATCACAGTGGAAGAAGACGCGCGATGAGGACAGCACCCCTGGGGCTGGGCACCTACCGCATCCGCCCTTCCGCCCTGAACGAAGCCGTCGTCCGCGCAGCCACCAGCCCGGCCGATGCATGGATCGACACAGCGCCCAACTACCTCGGTGGCCAAGCCCAGTCACTACTCGCCCCCACGCTCGCCCGGCACCCGATCCCGGTTTCGACCAAGGTCGGATTCCTGACCGCTCAGGCCATCAAGGACGCCATTTCCTACGGAGCCCTCACCATCGAGGACGCCGAACACGGCCACTGCCTGAGCACCCCGTACGTCCGCTGGCAGTGCGCCCGCAACCGCACCGAACTCGGCCGCGACCGCCTCGACCTCGTCTTCGCCCACAACCCCGAGCGCACCGGCGGCGACCCGTACGAGGCGCTGCGCGACGCCTTCACCGCCTTCGAAGCGGAAGCAGCGGCCGGCACTCTGACCGCATACGGCGTCGCCACCTGGGACGGCTTCGACACCGGCACCCTGACCGTCTCTGCCCTGCACCAACTGGCTTCCGAAGCCACCAGCACGGAGCATCACCACCTGCGAGCCGTCCAACTGCCCGTATCCCTGGTCACCGCAACCGCGTTCACCCAGGCTCTGGACGGGGAGGGCCCCATCGCCCAGGCTGCGGAGCTGGGATGGCAGGTGTACGCCTCAGCGCCTCTGTTCGGCGGCGAACTGCCGTGCCTGGCCACCCTGGAACTCACCGCACTGCTGGCCCCGCACCTCTCCACGGCTCAGGCATGCCTGCTGGCGGCGGCATCATGCCCCGGAGTGACACGGATTCTGCTCTCCGCCTCTACCCCGGCACACTGGATGGAAGCCAAAGCCGCCCTACGAAGTCCGGCCATCCCGACCCCCACGCTGCGAAAGGTGCTGGATGTACTCGCCGCCACCTGACCCCACCGACCAGCAGCGCATGCGCCGAGCCTTCATGCGGTCCGCGGAGACACTGGGCGTCGAGATCGCCGACCCCGAGTTCTGGGGCTGGCACGGCCGGACTCTGAGCAGCCGCGCCGAGCATCCGGACCGGGGGGCCTGTTGGCTGAGGCTGCTCTCCGCACCACAGGACAGGGGAGCGGGAAAGATCTGGGAGGGCAACCGCCGGGCCGCCGCGCTGTTCGACGGACGCATTCACAAACCCCTGCTGTACGACAGCGCGCAATCAAGCAGCGACGGCTTCACCTACCAAGCCGAACTGCACGAGTACGTCACCGAACCGGTCTGCTCCCCCATGCCCGTTCTGCGCACGGACCCGGACCCGCCGACCTCCTGGTGGGACTCCCTCCGCACCGACCTCGACTACGTGAGTACCGTCCCCACGGACCGTGTAGCCGTCCGTCAGGAGTGGGTGGACCGCACCGTCCCACGCTTCCTCGGCGTGCCCGGCCCTCGGATCACAGCCTGGGCGACGGCCCACGGCGACCTGCACACCGCCAACCTCACAGCCGCCACTCCCTATCTCCTCGACTGGGAAGGCTTCGGCCTGGCACCGGCCGGCTATGACGCAGCCATGCTGCTGGCTTACTCCTTGCTCGTCCCTACCTTCGCCAGCCGCGTCCGCGACACGTTCCCTGTCCTCAAGACGGAGACCGGTCGCGTCGCACAGATCATCGTCATCACTGAGCTACTGCAGTCGGCGTCACGCGGGGACCATCCCGAACTCGTCCCGGCGCTCCGAGCCTTGGCCGCAGAACTGGATTGAGCAAGCGATCGTAGGACAGCGACAGGCTGCCATCATTTCAACGTGGCTGGCATCTTGCCGACTTTCTCGTGTGCGTGCCACAGACCCGGCCGTGGACGTGACCACACCCCGCCCGTCCGCGCCCACGCTCACCCCGCGCCTGCCGACTTCAGCACCGCCAGCAGCGTGCGGGCGTCCCGCACGGTGGGGTGTCCCTCACCGAGATGGACAGCGGCATCGTTCACCACCTGCTCGGCCTGCCGCACTCCGCCGGGCTGGTCGCAGCCGAGCATGGCGTGTGACACCCGCAGGCGCAGGGTCAGTGGGTGGCGCGCGCCCAGCCGCGCCTGAGCCTCGCTGAGAAAGGTGCCACAGCCACGACGCGTCTGCGCCATGGTCTTCCCCTCCTGACCGCGCTCCCAGCGAAGGACCCGGGCCGCCAGTTCTTCGGCCGCTTCGTCGAGGGTCGCGGTGAGGGGAGCGGCGGCGCCACCGTCCTCGCCCGACTCGCCCGACTCGCCCGACTCGCGCGAGGACGTGGTGACCGCGGCGTCGACAGCGGTGGCAGCGGTCGCAGCCTGCGGCACGGCCCAGGTGGTGTCCTCGGCGCCATGGGCCCGGGTGTGGGCGAGCGTCTCGTAATGGCGTGTGGCAGGAACGGTGGCGTGCTCCGCGACGAGCGCCCGCACCCGCTCCGACAGCGGCGGCGGATCGATCCTGCCCGCACCGGCTCCGGGAGCCAGCGCCTCGGCCACGTCACCGGGCGTCGGCCGCCGGTCCGGATCGGGGTGCAGACACGAGCGGACCACCTCCACGAAGTCTCCGGGCAGCCCGGCGAGATCGGGTGTCCCGGCCCGGATGCCCGCGACCACGGACGGCGTGTCCTGACCCCAGGGGTTGTGCCCCAGGGCAAGGCGGGCGAGGACGGTGCCCAGGGAGAACACATCGCTGGCCGGGGTGAAGGTGGGCTGCTCGCGCAGTTGCTCGGGGGAAGCGTACGCATAGGTGCCGGCGAAGCCGCGCCGTGGCTCGGTGAGCCGTTCGATCTGGGCGATACCGAAGTCGATGACGCGCGGGCCGTCCTCGGTCAGCAGCACATTGGCCGGCTTCAGATCGAGGTGCACGATGCCCTCGGCGTGGATGGCGCTCAAGGCGACGGCGATACCCGCCCCCAGCGTGCGCACCAGGTCGACCTCCAGCCGTCCGCAGCGCTCCACGAGTTCCTGCAACGAGGGGGCGGCCACATACGGCACCGCCATCCACGGGGTCGAACCGTCGGTGTCCGCGGCGATCACCGGTACGGTGAACCGCCCGTCGACCCGCTGGGCCGCCCGCACCTCGTGGGCGAAGCCCCGCTTGATCGGGGGAGCCGCGGCGAGGTGCGCGTGCAGCGTCTTGACCGCGACCATCAGACCGTCGGGATCCTGGCACAGGTAGACCCGCCCGAAGCCGCCCTCGCCGACGCACTCCAGCACCTCGTACGTGCCGAAGGCCCGTGGCCGGTCCGCTCCGGCGGTGGGCCGGGCCCGCTCCATCTCCCGCCAGGTCCCGATGGCCGCAGCCTGCGGGTGCACCGCGATCCGGCCGTCCGCAGCGCCCGCAGCGCCCGCGGCACCCGCGGACATCGGCTTCCGAGCGCCCTGTTCACCGGTCGCGGGCTGCTCGTCCTTCACCACGACGACCCGTGCCGTCACCGGTTCGCCGTCCTGGAAGACGTACGCCTCGATCTGTACGTTCTCGTCGCTCAGGCGGGATACGTAGACGCCCGGCAGCCCCAACCCCTCGCACACGGTGGCCTCTTCGGGGGTCGGCCGCAGGTCGCCGCGGGCGAAGCAGAGGGCCGTCGCCTCACACCCCTGCCGGGACAGGCCCCGCAGCACGGCCGCCCAGTGCTCCGCGTTCCATACGCGCCATGTCACGTCGTCCGGGCCGTCGTTCACGACCGCGAGGCGGGGCGCTTCGGGCGCGCCGGCCTCGCATGCCAGCACCGCGCATGCCGTCTCCGGCGCGGCCTGCACGGTCTCGCCCAACAGCGTCGCGGTCCGTTCATGGATGCGGAGCATCGGGCGCCGGGCCGTCCGGGCGAGTTCGTCGCGCTGTCCGCGGAGGATGTCGTACTCCGGCGAACCCGGCCCCTGGCCCCGTAGCTCCATGCAGGCGAGCACCTTTCCGAAGCAGTCGACGGCCGTCGCGTGGTCCTCCGCCGCTACCGCCGCCTTCGCCTGCTGGACGCGCGCGGAGAGGGTCTGTGAGCTGTCCGCCCCGTAGAGTTGCTCGGAGCGCGCGGCGATCTGCCCGTACATCCGGCCCGCGCGCCGGAAGTCCCCTTCGGCTTCGACCGCGGCGGCCGTCGCGAGGAGGTCCTCCAGCCCGTCGTGGCCGCCCTCGTTGCCGAACGGCAGTCCGCCGGCGACCTCGGCGTAGCGCTGGCGGGCGATGTTGACGAGCTGGTGGCCGGGGCCGAGTTCCTGTTGGGCGGTCTGCAACATCTGGGAGAACGCGCGCAGCGCCGCCGCGTTGTCGCCGCTCTTCTGCTGCCAGTAGCCGACCTCGCACAGCAGGGTGAGCGCCGTCTCGGTGCGGTTGTCCGCCTCGGCGGACCGGCGCATGGCTTCGTAGCGGCGAACGGCCTCCTCCGGCCGGCCCGACCGACCGTGCCAGTGGGCCAGTTGATGCCGGGCCAGTTCGGTGTCCCGATGGCGTGGTCCCTGGCTCCGCTCCCGGTCGGCCATCAGCCGGGCGAACAGGTGCACTGCGGCTTCCGGTTGTCCGGACTCGCCGGTCCAGTGGGCGAGTTGGTGCCGAAGCGCCAAGGTGTCGGCGTCCTCCGGTCCCAGCGCGCGTTCGGCTTGCGCGACCAGTTCCGCGTAGCGTTCGGCGGCCTCCTCCGCATGTCCCTGACGGCCCGTCAACTCCGCCTGCCCGCTGCCCTCCCGCAGCGCTGCGACCACCTCCGCGCGAGGACCTGATATCGCCCCGCGCAGCTTGCCGAACCACCCCACCAAGCCCACCCCATCGCTGTAGCCGGACCTGCGTCCCGTGGTCAGTATGCTCTACCCAATCGTTTGCGCCAATCGTTTGGGCAATGGCGCCCGCTGACCTCGCAGGGAAGCCAACCGACGACGGAAGCCAACCGACGACGGAAGCCAACCGACGACGGAAGTGAACCGACTGGTGATCGGGGCGGGCCTTACATCGTCCCGCTGCTCACCGCAGACCCGGCCCGATCGGCGTGCCCGAAGAGGCCCGTACCACGAGATCGGGCCTGAGCACCTCCGAGGCGACGGGCTCGCCCGCGATACGGCGGAGCAGCAGCCGTACGGCGCGTCTGCCCTGCTCGGCCATCGGGGAGTGGACGCTGGTGAGCGGGACGGGCAGTTCGGCGGCCAGGGGGGTGTCGTTGAACCCGGCCAGCGCGAGGTCTTCCCCCAGACGCAGGCCCAGGTCGCGGGCGGCACCGATGGTGCCGATCGCCGCGAGGTCGTTGACGGCGAAGATCGCGGTCGGCCGGTCGGAGCCGCTCAGCAACTCGACGGCGGCCCGGTGCCCGCCGGCCGCGTCGAAGCGGCAGTGCCGCATCCGGTGGGCGGACAGGGGCAGGCCCGCCTCGCGGTAGCGGTCGGTGAAGCCGGCGGTGCGGTCGGTGCCGGTACTGGCGAAGGGTTCACCGGCGACGACGGCCACCTGACGGTGGCCCAGGGCCAGGAAGTGCTCGGCGACGAGTCGCCCGCCCAGGGGGTCGTCGCAGGTGACCGCCGGATGGCCGGTGTCGGTGCGGCGGTTGACGAGCACGAAGGGCATGCCGTCCAGGGCCGGGTCGGCCAGCGCGGCCCCGTCCAGGTGTGCGTCGCCGATGATGAGGCCGTCCACCCGGCGGCCCAGGATCATTGCGATCCGCTCGCGCTGGGTGGCGGGGTCGTCGTGGGTGTTGGTGACGAAGGTGGAGAGCCCCCGCAGGGTCGCCTCCTCCTCCACACCCTCGTAGATGGTGGCCACCACGATCTCCGACAGCCGGGGGAAGAGCACCCCGACCAGGTTGCTGCGCCGGGTGCGCAGGCTGGTGGCGTGCGGGTTGGGCCGGTAGCCGAGTTCGTCGGCCAGCTCGCGGATCCGCCGCGCCGTCTCGCCCGACGCGGCACGGCCCTGCTCCCCGGACGGGCCGTTGAGGACGCGGGAGACCGTCGAGACATGCAGCCCGAGCCGTTCCGCGATCCCGCGCAGTGTCACCGGACCGCCATCGCCCGCCATACCCGTCTCCCGCCTCGCCGTCTTCGAACCGCTTCCATTCTCCCCAACGGCGCCTCCTCAACGGCTTCTTTCCAACGGCGCACCTCGACGACCCTGGGGCCCCAGCGCACCCCGGCGGGCCCCGGCGGACAACCGCACCCGAGGGCAGCGCCCGAGGCCCCCGCCTGGGGAAGGCCGAGGTGGGTCGCGGAGGAGGGCGCGTCGACCGCGCCGGGCGGGCCCTTCGCGTGGTGGTACGCCGCCGCCACCGACGACGACGCCACCGACGACGACGGCGGCGCGCCCGCACCGGCGTCCCCCGAGGACTCGACGTGCCTCGTCCCCGTCCCCGTCCCCGTCCCCGCGCCGGGGTCGGCGCGTTGCGCGGCGTCGGCGGGCGTCAGCAGTACGGCGGCTGGTTCATCATGGCCGCCGCCACCCGCATCCAGATCCCGAACTGGCGGTAGAGGGCGGGCAGTTGGCCACGGGCCTGGACGGTGCGGCTGTCGGTGGCGGTGACCCCGGGGATGCCCGGCAGGGTGGCGGCCACCGAGGACGACTGCCAGCGGACCGTGAGGGTCACCTCGTCCGTGGTGGCGGCCGGCCGCCGCGGAGCGGGCGCGAGGGCCGCGGCGACCGTGTCCTCGATCGCCTGCCGGGCCTCCGCCGCGGGGCGCAGCTCCGCCGAGAAGCGGTCGTGCGCGTACTTCACGGGGACCGTGGCGATCCGGTCGTCCCACGCCGTGGCCTCCGCGCAGGCCGCGTCGTCCCCGGTGAGGACGGCCACGGGGACGCCGAGCGCCGCCGCGGTGGCCTGGGCCAGGCCGATCTCGCCGACGGGGCCGCCGTCCAGCCAGATGTCCTCGATCTCGTGACCCATGAAGCTGTGGCTCAGTACGCCGAGGGCGCCGGCCCGGGAGTGGTAGCCGACGCAGATCATCGCATCGTGGGAGGCGGTGAGTCCCTCCAGCATGCCCATCTGCTTCGGCCTGCCCCGGACCAGGCGGGCCGCCGGGTGCAGCGACTCGGGCAGCAGGTTGCGCATGGGGCCGTGGGCATCGTTGACGAGTACGTCGGTGGCACCGGCCGCGAGGGTGCCCCGCACGGCGGCGTTGACGTCCTGGGCCATCATCGACCGGCCGCGTTCGTAGTCCCGGCCGCCGGGCTGAACGTCATCGCGGTCGACGAGGCCGGTGATGCCTTCCATGTCCACGCTGATATAGATCCGCACGACCCCCAGCCTAGGCCCGAACGACCCTACGTGATGTAGGTTCCCAGCTGTCCAAGCGCCGTACGACTCGTTCCACGGGGGCATGATGCAGGGCACGAACGCGGACACGAACACACAGGGGGCGTGGCGCCCGGAGTCGGGCGCGCGGGCGGCGGCCGGCCGTCTCGGGCCCACCATCGCCCTGCTCGTCGTGAGCCTCGCCATCGCCGCCGTGGGGGTGTACGAGCTGTGCGGCTTCGGGCTGCACAGCCTGGCACGGCGGCCGCATCTGTTCAGCGACGGGTTGGCCACCGGAGGCGTGATCGTCGCCGTGGTGGCGGCCGGGGCGGCGGTGGGCAACCTGGCATGGCATCTGACGGCGGCGCGCCGCGGTACGGACACGGACACGGATGCGGACACGGATGCGGATGCGGATGCGGATACATAGCGCCACAGCGCGGAGCCCGGCACCGTAGTGCGGAGACTCAGCACGGCAATATGGGGGCCCGGCACCGCAGTGCGGTGGCGTCGGGGGCGCGGCCGGGACATGGGCGTACCGCAGCCGTACGCGCGTCCCAGCCGACGATCCCGTACCGCTCACCCTTTTCTTACCCTACAAACTGTAGGGTCTATGAGCCCCGCCCCTTGTCCCCGCCCCCTCATCCCCATCCCCGTTCCTCATCCTCGCCCCCGCCCCCGTCCCCGTCCCCAAGGTCACCGGTCACCATGCCTGCACAGCAGTCGACGCTGACTCCCCCGCAGCTCCCCGTCCGGCACAACCGCCGCCGGCCCGCCGTGCCCGCCCGGCTGTGTGCGCGGGCCGCCGCCGCGACCGTCTGGTACCTGCGGCTGCTCGCCGGGCTCAACATCGCCGCGGTCGTGTCGCTGCCGTTCCGCGAGGAGGTGCACGAGCACAACGCGGGCGAGTTCTTCACGCCGTACCTGGCCACCGCGGGCCTGGTCTCGGCGGCGCTGGCGCTGTTCCTCGCGGTGGTGATGCGCCGCCGCAAGCGCGCGGCCTGGGTCTTCAACCTGCTCCTCGCCGGCCCCCTGTGCAGCCTCTACGTGCTCGCGCTCACCACCGACGCCTACGGCAGGCATCTCTTCAACTGGCTCTCCGCCGCGCTCACCGGCCTGTTCGTGGCCGCGCTGCTGCTCGGCCGCCGCGAGTTCGACGCCATCGGCGACCGTTCCAACCCGCGGCTCGCGCTGGCCGTCGGCGCGGGCGGCATCCTGGTCAGCGGCACCCTCGGCACGCTGCTGGTGAGCGAGACGAACACCCGGTCAGGGGCGAGCCTCCAGGACCGGATCGCGTACACCCTGCTGCGTGGCGTCAGCGTCGGCCCGCTCTCCGACCGGATCGACTCCGTGCACGCGCCCCGCTGGGTCGACGTCATCGTCAACGTCCTGATCGCCGCGACGTTCCTGCTCGTCCTGTACGCCTGCTTCCGTGCCCCGCGCGGGCAGGCGCTGCTCGGCGCGGCGGACGAGGCGCGGCTGCGGGCGCTGCTGGAGCTGCACGGCGCACGCGACTCCCTCGGCTACTTCGCGCTGCGCCGGGACAAGTCGGCCCTGTTCTCGCCGAGCGGCAAGGCGGCCGTCACCTATCGCGTGGTGGGCGGCGTCAGCCTGGCCTCCGGGGACCCGATCGGCGATCCGGAGGCATGGCCCGGCGCCATCGACGCCTGGCTCGCCGAGGCGCGCCGGCACGCCTGGACCCCCGCGGTGATGGGCGCGAGCGAGGAGGCCGGCACGGTCTACGCCCGGCATGGCCTCGATGCCCTGGAGCTGGGTGACGAGGCCATCGTGGAGCTGGCCGACTTCACGCTGGAGGGGCGGGCGATGCGCGTGGTCCGCCAGGCGCACAACCGGGTCCGGCGGGCCGGGTACACGGTGCGGGTGCGCCGCCATACGGACATCCCCGAGTCCGAGATGGCGCTGCTGGTCGACCGCGCCGACCACTGGCGCGACGGCGCCACCGAGCGCGGCTTCTCCATGGCCCTCGGCCGCCTCGGCGACCCCGCCGACGGGCGCTGCGTGATGCTGGAGTGCCGGGACGCGGCCGGGGAGCCCCGGGCGCTGCTCAGCTTCGTCCCCTGGGGCGAGCACGGCCTGTCGCTGGACCTGATGCGCCGGGACCGGGCGTGCGAGAACGGGCTGATGGAGTACATGGTCGTGGAACTGCTGCTGTGCGCCGAGGAGTTGGGGGTACGGCGGGTGTCGCTGAACTTCGCGATGTTCCGCTCCGTCTTCGAGCGGGGCTCCCGGCTGGGCGCGGGCCCGGTCCTGCGCCTGTGGCGTTCGGTGCTCACGTTCTTCTCGCGCTGGTGGCAGATCGAGTCCCTGTACCGGGCAAACGCCAAGTACCGGCCGGTGTGGGAGCCCCGGTTCCTGCTGTTCGCCAAGAGCAGCGACATCCCGCGCATCGGGCTGGCCAGCGCGCGGGCGGAGGGTTTTCTCGCCCCGCCCGGCCTGCCCGCGCTGACCCGGCGCGGGCGGGCGCCGGGCCCGGAGGTCACCTCCTCCTCACCATCCGCGGCCCCGTGAGCACCGTGAACTCCGTGAACACCGCAGGTCACCTCGTCCCCGCCACCCGCAGCACCGTGAGCACCAGGGTCCGCGCCACCTCCACCACCTCCCGCACGGACACATGCTCGCGCGCGCTGTGTGCCACCCGTACGTCGCCCGGCCCGTACTGCAGCGTCGGGATGCCCGCCGCGGCGTACAGCCGCAGATCGCTCCCGTAGGGCGCGCCGCGCTCCCGCGGCCGGGCCGCCCAGCCGTTGACGTCGGTGCAGGCGTCGCGCACCTCGTCCCGCAGCGGGTGCCCGACCGGCAGCCGCCCGCTCGCGCACTGCCCGCCGGGCCAGCTCACGGTCGCCGGATGCGCGGCGAGCCACGGGTCGGCGGCGCACGCCTCGGCCACCCTGCGCTCCAACTCGGCGCGCGCCTCGGCCGGTTCCTCATCGAGTCGGACGCCCAGCCGGCCCTCGGCGACCAGCAGGTCCGGCACGCTGCTCGCGCGGTCGCCCGCCCGCAGGGTGCCGACCGAGAGCGCGTACGGGATGGGGTACTCGGCCATCAGCGGGGACGGGTCGCGGTTGCGTTCGGCCTCCAGCCCGGCGAGCGCCCGGTGCAGCGGCAGACAGGCGTCCACCGCACTGACCCCCGCCGCTCGCGAACTGGCGTGCGCCGCCTTGCCCGGGACGGTCAGCCGGAAGGTGAGCGCGCCCGCGTTGGCGGTGATCAGGGTGCCGGAGGTCGGCTCGGTGATGACGCAGGCGTCGCCGGTGTGGCCGCGCCGCAGCGTGCCGAAGGCGCCGATACCGCCGTCCTCCTCGCCGACGACGAAATGCACGGCGACCCGGCCCCGCAGGCGTACCCCGGCCGCTCGGACCGCGGCCAGCGCGGCGAGGTGCGCCACCAGTCCGGCCTTCATGTCGCAGGCGCCGCGCCCGTGGACGATGTCCCCGCGCACCCTCGGCACGAACGGGTCGCCGTCCCAGGCGGCCGGGTCCCCGGGCGGTACGACGTCCACGTGGCCCTGGAGGACCAGGGTGGACCCGTCGCCGTCCCCGGTCGTCTGCCCCACCAGGCCCCATGCCTCCTCGCGCGGCGCCCGAAGGCCGGGGGAGGCGGGGTCGGCGAGCAGCGCGGGCAGGTCCATGGACCACAGGTCGACATCCAGTCCGAGCCGCTGCAGGCGCCCGGCGAGGTGGTGCTGGAGTTCGGACTCGGCGGCGCTCCCGGTCACGCTGGGGATTGCGATCAGCTCCGGCAGCGTCCGGCCGATGACCGCCTCGTCGAGGCACCCGAGGGCGGCGGCCTCCACGTCGGTCACCATACGAACGCTCCTTCCGGTCAGCGGACCGAGGCCGGTCGACGGACCGACACCAGCCGACAGACCAACGCCAGCCAGCGGACCGACACCCGTCGACACGCCAACGCCGGCCAACGAGCCGACACCAGTCAGCGGGCCAACGCCAGCCGACGGACCGACTCCAGCCCACGGCCGACGCCAGTAGACGGGGGGCCGCCGATACCCCGATCATCGCCCCACGGCCGCCGCCCCGAACAGACGTCCGCGCATTCCGGCCCGTTCGTACGCGACGATCGCGGGCGCGTTGTCCGCGTCCACCATCAGCGCCACGCGGCCGTGGCGCCGTACGAGCGCGTCGGCGACGAACGCGGACACGGCGGCGGCCAGCCCCCGGCCGCGGGCCCGCGGATGGGTCACGACCCCGGCCATGAACCCGCAACCGGCCAGCGCGCGCCGGTGACCACGCCGGGTGCCGTCGCCGTCTCCATCCACAGGAACCCGGCGCCGCCGGGCACCAGCCCGGGTGTCCCGCGTATCGGCGCGTCGATCAGCCGCGCGTCCCCGAACGGCCGGTGCGTCGGCCCGACCACCCGGAGCACGTCCCGGACCGGGGGCAGCGCGTCCTTCGGGTCGCCCGCCACCGCGAGCCGGTCCCGTCCGGACAGTCCGGGGCCGGCGACCGCCACCGCCGACCCGCGCCGGAAGATCCGCACACCCGGCCCCGGGGCACCGCCGTCCCGGCCCTGCTCGGCCCGGACGAGGTGCCCGGCGCGTCCCGTCACGCGCGTCCCCCATGTCCCCCATGTCCCCCGTGCGTCGTGCCCCCCGTGAGCCCCCCGCCCACCGTGAACCCGATCATCGAGCCGCCGCCCTCCCGGCGCAGGGCGAACGGAGCCCCGCCGTGCGCCATGGCCACCTCCCGCACGATGGACAGGCCCAGTCCGGAACCGGGCAGGGAGCGGGCGTCGGCGGCGCGGTAGAAGCGGTCGAAGATGCGGATCAGGTCGCCGTCGGCGATGCCCGGCCCGCGGTCGAGGACCTCGACGCGGACCGGTCCCGCGGCTCCGGCGCCGCCCGCACGGGCGGCGCCGTGGCCCCTGGGGAGCACCGGGCCGGTGACCTGGACCTCGATGGGCGACCCGCTGTCGCGGTCGAACTTGGCGGCGTTCTCGACCAGGTTGGAGATCGCGCGCTGGAGCATGGCGGGCCGTCCGTCAGTGGTGGTGTCCCCGGCGGCCCGCAGCACGATGTCCCGGCCGGTGCGGCGGCGCGCGAGGCCCACCACGTCCTCGGCGATGTCCGCGAGGTCGACCCGCTGCGGCGGCTCGGTGTCGGACTGCCCGGCGGCGAGGTCGACCAGTTCGTTGACGAGGTCGGTCAACTCGCGGGCCTCCTGGGTGAGGTCGGCGACGAGTTCGTCGCGGGTGGCGGGCGGCAGCTCGTCGATGCGGCGCAGCAGGGAGATGTTGGTACGCAGGGAGGTGAGCGGGGTGCGCAGTTCGTGGCCGGCGTCCTGGACCAGCCGGCGCTGGTCCTCCTCCGACTGGGCGAGGCGCCCCAGCATCCGGTCGAACGCCCGCCCCAGGCGCCCCACTTCGTCAAGACCGGCGACGGGCACCTCGATGCCCAGCCGACGGGTGCGGGCGACGTCCTCGGCGGCGGTGGTGAGCAGGACCAGGCGCCGGGTGATGCGGCGGGCCAGCCACCAGCCGAACAGCCCGGCGGCGACCACGACCGCGGCCATCAGGATCAGGGTGCGCTGCTGGAGCGCCCGCAGCAGGTCCTCGGTGTCGCTGAACTCCTGCGCGACCTGCACCGCGCCCCGCCCGTCGCCGAGCGCGACGGTCGCGATCCGGAACAGGTCCTCGCCGACCCGGACGTCCGTGTACTGGACGGTCTTCGCGGCCTCCCGGGCGGTGGCGACCGCCCGGTCCTCGGCGGTGACGGGCAGCACCGGGCTGCCGTGGTCGACGATCTGGCCCTGGGCGCCGAGCACTTGGACATCGGTGCGGCTGGGCCGGACCACGTCGTGTCCCGGCCGGGTGGAGCTGAAGTCGTCGGGGACCATCTCCTGCTGCCGCACCTCGGCCTGCACGTCCTGCACGACCTGGGTGAACACTGACTGCTGGTCCACGCGGACCAGCCGGGCCGCGGCACCGTAGGACAGGATGCCGACGAGGATCGTGACGGCGGCGGTGACGGCCGCGAAGGACACGGCGAAGGTGGTGCGCAACGAGACCAGCTTGGGCCGGCGCAGGGGGGACAGCCTGCGCAGGGGCGACAGCCTCCGCAGGCGGCCCACTCAGTCCTCCCGCAGCACGTAACCCACGCCCCGCACGGTGTGGATCAGCTGCGGCGCGCCGGGCTCGTCCAGCTTGCGGCGCAGGTAGCCGACGTAGACGGCGAGGTTCTTGGAGCCGGGTCCGAAGTCGTAGCCCCAGATACGGTCGTAGATGGTGGAGTGGTCGAGCACGATGCCGACATTGCGGACCAGGAGTTCCAGCAGTTCGAACTCGGTGCGGGTCAGCTCCAGCTCCCGCTTGCCGCGCCAGGCCCGGCGCGCCTGGAGGTCCATGCGCAGCCCGGCGGCCTCCACCTGGCGGTCGTTGACCTGGGTGTCACGGACCGGGTCGCTGCCACCGCCGTTCCCGACTCCGTTCCCACCGCCGCTGCCGCCGCTGCCGCCCGCGGTCACCGGGGTGGTGCGGCGCAGCAGAGCGCGCAGCCGGGCGAAGACCTCCTCGACGTCGAACGGCTTGACGACATAGTCGTCGGCGCCGGCGTCGAGGCCGGCGATCCGGTCGGCGGTCTCGACCAGCGCGGTGAGCATCAGGATCGGGGTGCGGTCGCCCTCGGCGCGCAGCACCCGGCACACCTGGAGCCCGTCGATGCCCGGCATCATCACGTCGAGGACGAGGACGTCCGGCGGGGTGCGGTGGGCATGCGCCAGCGCCTCCACTCCGTCGGCGACCGCCGTCACCTCATAGCCCTCCAGGGTCAGGGCACGCTCCAGGGCGTGACGGATGGCGCGGTCGTCTTCGGCGAGCAGTACAGTCTGGGGCACGCCCCCAGTCTGCCAAGATCGCCGACGGTTCGGCCGCGCCGAGCGGGCCTACGATCACCCTTTTTACCGGGCTCTCACCGTCCTGGACGCAACCCGAAGCCGCGGCCTACCGTCTTCTCACCGTCGGCCATGATGCGCAGCCGAGCGCCCGTCAGGCGGCGCCGAGCCTCGCCAGCTGCTCCTCGAAGGGCAGTACTCGCAGGGCGTCCGCGGTGTCCGGCCCACCCGGCCCGCTCCCGGCACCCGCCTCGCTCCTGGCGCCCGTCCCGCCGCCGGTGGCCTCCCCGCCGCCGGTGGCCGTCCCGGCCCCCTTCAGGCCGGTCATCAGCGCGGACAGCTCCACCGCCGCCCGGTCGATCCGCTCCGCCAGCCCCTGCGCGCCCCAGTCCTCCGAGGCGGCGTACACGGCGGTGGGTACGACCACGGCCCGCAGGTAGGCGAAAAGGGGGCGCAGGGCGTGCTCCAGGACCAGGGAGTGCCGGGCCGTACCGCCGGTCGCGGCGATCAGCACCGGCTTGCCGGCCAGCGCCTCCTTGTCGAGTACGTCGAAGAAGGACTTGAACAGGCCGCTGTAGGAGGCCGTGAACACCGGGGTGACGACGATCAGCCCGTCCGCCCCCGCGACCGCGTCCAGCGCCGCGGACAGGGCCCGGCCCGGGAAGCCGTTGGTGAGGTTGTGCGCGATCTCCACGGCGAGTTCGCGCACCTCGACGGTCTGGAGGTCCACCGGGGTGTGCCGGGCGGTGGCCGCGGCCAGCCGGTCGGCGAGCAGCCGGGTGGAGGACGGGACGCTCAGTCCCGCCGAGACGACGACGAGCTTCATACGACGGCCACCTCCCCGGCGGCGAGCAGGGACGCGTGGGTGGGGGCTTCGGGCACATCGGCCGGGCGGCCCTTGGCGAACTCCTTGCGCAGCACCGGTACGACCTCTTCGCCGAGCAGGTCGAGCTGTTCCAGCACGGTCTTCAGCGGCAGCCCGGCGTGGTCCATGAGGAACAGCTGGCGCTGGTAGTCGCCGGCGTACTCGCGGAAGGACAGCGTCTTGTCGATGACCTGTTGCGGGGAGCCGACGGTCAGCGGGGTCTGGTCGGTGAAGTCCTCCAGGGAGGGCCCGTGGCCGTAGACCGGCGCGTTGTCGAAGTAGGGCCGGAACTCCCGTATCGCGTCCTGCGAGTTGCGCCGCATGAAGACCTGGCCGCCGAGCCCGACGATCGCCTGCTCGGGCGTGCCGTGCCCGTAGTGGGCATAGCGTTCCCGGTACAGCTCGACCATCCGCTTGGTGTGGTCGGCCGGCCAGAAGATGTTGTTGTGGAAGAAGCCGTCGCCGTAGTAAGCGGCCTGTTCGGCGATCTCCGGGGAGCGGATGGAGCCGTGCCAGACGAACGGCGCTACGCCGTCCAGCGGCCGCGGGGTGGAGGTGAAGCCCTGCAACGGGGTGCGGAACTTGCCCTCCCAGTCGACGACGTCCTCGCGCCACAGTCGGTGGAGCAGGGCGTAGTTCTCGATGGCGAGGTCGATGCCCTGGCGGATGTCCTTGCCGAACCAGGGGTAGACGGGGCCGGTGTTGCCGCGGCCCATCATCAGGTCCACCCGGCCGTCGGCCAGGTGCTGGAGCATCGCGAAGTCCTCCGCGATCTTCACCGGGTCGTTGGTGGTGATCAGGGTCGTGGAGGTGGAGAGGATCAGCTTCTCCGTCTTCGCGGCGACATACCCGAGCATCGTGGTCGGCGAGGACGGCACGAACGGCGGGTTGTGGTGCTCACCGGTCGCGAAGACGTCCAGGCCGACCTCCTCGGCCTTCAGCGCGATGGCGACCATGGCCTTGATGCGCTCGGCCTCGGTCGGCGTACGGCCGGTGGTCGGATCGGGCGTGACGTCGCCGACGCTGAAGATCCCGAACTGCATGGTCGCTCACTCTCCAAGTTGTTGACGGTTCAACTATACCCTGCCAACGGTGGTCCGCCACTCGCTATTCCCCCGGCCAATGTCGGTGCCCCGTCCTACGATCGCGGCATGGCCACCCCACGCCGTGACACCCGGGGCATCGTCGATGCCGCGGAACTCTTCGCGCACGTGGACTTCCGCCGCCGGGAGCCTTTCCCCAAGCTCTCGGCCGCGCTCGAACAGGGGAGACCCCAATCGCCGCTGCGCCCCTACCTTGAGCACTACTGGCTGATCGACTCGGACCTCGGTCGGCCCTACGCCTCCCAGGTCGTCCCGCACCCCTCGGTGAACGTCGTCTTCCAGCACTTCGCGGGCCAGGAGCCGTTCACGGAGATCGCGGGCGTCGGGCTCGGGCTGTTCACCCAGAAACTGGAGGGTAGGGGCCGGGTCTGCGGGATCCAGTTCCGGCCCGGCGGCTTCAGGCCCTTCGCACCGGACCGCCCGGTGGCCGAGTGGACGGGCCGCCGCGTCCGCTTCCCGGCCGTCTGGCCGGACGCCGACCCGCGGGCCGTGCTCGACCCGGACGACGAGGACGCCCGCGTCGCCGCCCTTGACGCGTTCCTGCTCTCCCTCGGCCCCCGGCCCGATCCGCAGGCCGACCTCGCGACGGCCCTGGTGGACCGCATCCGCACCGACCGCTCGATCCGCCGCGTCACGGACTTCGCCCGCGCGGAGGGCCTGTCCGTACGGCTGCTGCAACGGCTCTTCGCCGGGTACGTCGGGGTCGGGCCGAAGTGGGTCATCCTGCGCTACCGCATCCACGAGGCGCTGGAGCGTGCCGAGACCGAGCGCGCGGTGGACTGGGCGGCCCTGGCAGCCGACCTCGGGTACGCGGACCAGGCCCACCTGGTCCGCGACTTCACGGCGACGGTGGGGGTGCCTCCGGCGGCTTATGCGGCGGGGGTCCGCTGACGGCTTGCCCGAAGGCGGGGGCGCCGCTCCGTCCTCCGGCGCCCGTGAGCACCCTGCGCAGGGGAGATCCCGCGCACGATCAGCTCACAGCGGCCCTGCTCGCCGATTCTCCGTGCCTGCGCCACGTTCCGACTGGCGGCGTCGGGCGCTGGTGGTCCTACAGCAGGTGGTCGGCTTTGCCGGCCTTGATGTCGGCGATGAGGGTACGCAGAGCTTCCAAAGAGTCGGTGAGGTAGCGGTCCTCCTGGCCATTGACAGCTATGTAGCCGTTGCCGTCGGCGTCCGTACCGAGGCGGAAGCAGTTGCTTGCATCCTGGCAGAAGGGGCTTTCCCAGGTGATGTCAGGCACTGGTACTCCTCAGCAGATGGTCGGCCTTGCCAGCCTTGATGTCGATGATGAGAGTGCGCAGGACTTCGAGGGAGTCGGTGAGGTAGTGGTCTTCTTGGCCGTTGACGGCTATGTAGCCGTTGCCGTCGGCATCGGTACCGAGGCGGAAGCAGGAGCTGCCCTCGCCGCAGAACGGCGCTTCCCAAGTGATGTCGGCCATCTGGCTTCTCCTCATAGCTGTTGGGCGATCTGGCGGATGCAGGCACGGGACCGCTCCGGGGACAGTGCCAAGTCTTCCAACAGGTCGAGCTGTGCACGGTATTTCGCGAGCTGGCCGTCGGCATGCAGGAAGACTGGTCCATGAGAGTTGTCCACCTGCACGGTATCGAGCTGCTGCACAGGCCCCTCGGTGTAGACGACCGTGTGCCCTGCTCCGGGGAAGGCGCCGTGGCTGAAGGGGAGGACGAGTACGGTGACGTTGTCCCACTCGGAGACCTCCAGCAGGTACTCCAACTGTGCCTGGGCAACGTCTCGTCCGCCGAACTGCATGCGAAGCGCCGCCTCGTGGATCACGGCCACGTACGGGGCCGGGTTGTCGCCAGTGATCACCTTCTGGCGCTCCGAACGGTGTGCCAGTCGGAGAGCGACCTCATGCTCGGGAAGCTGCGGGACGACGGCACGGAAGATGGCCATGGCGTGCGCCGAGGTCTGGAGCAGCCCTGGTACGTGCACGGTGTTCGCGCCCCGCAGACGTACCGCGCTGGCCTCGGTTTCTGAGATGTCCAGCAGGCCCTGGGGCAGGATGCCTCGATAGCGCTCCCACCAGCCTGTACTTGCCTGGGCCAGCTCGACGAGCGCCTCGACGTATGCCTCGTCGGTCACTTCGCAGTTGCAGGCGAGTGTGCGCAGGCGGTCGGCGTTGATACCCCGGACTCCTGACTCGATGTTGGAGATCTTGCCTCGGTCCACACCCAGTAGGCCCGCCGCGAACTCTGCGGACATGCCTGCCACGGTACGGATACGCCGCAGCTCACTCCCCAGTCGCTTCTGCCGTTCCGTGGGGGTCGTCCTCGGGGGCATGGGGTTCCTTCCATCCGATGGGCCCGCTCAGTCGCACTCGGAGGCCGCTTTACCGCTCCGTGGTGAATTCTCTTGAGCGCGTGGAAAATTTACCACCGCCTGCCCTACTGTCAGTATCGCGCAAGTCACACACCGCAACGCCGGAAGCGCACCGCGCGAGCATGCCCGCCTGCCCTGGGACGGGTGTGCACGCGACCAGGGCGGCAGGCCACCGGCGACCCCAAATCCCTCACACAGCCGTGGAGTTCGCCATGCCCGAGATCCCCCTCGTACCCGTCCACTGGCGCTTCCCCGCCCACCCCGCCTCCGTTCGGCGGGCCCGGCATGCCGTCGCCGAATCGCTGCCGGACTTCCTTCGGCCCCATCTCTGCGACGACCTGGGCCTGTTGACTTCGGAGCTGGTCACCAACGCCGTCCGTCATGGCGCTTGCAAGGAGGACGAGGACCTCATCGAACTCGTCCTGTGGCCCGCCGACGGACACTACTGGCTCGCCGTCTCCGACCCGGGTACCGGCAAGCCCGCTCTGGCCCACCCGGACATCGACTCCGAGAGCGGTCGGGGCCTGCTCCTCGTCGAAAGCCTCGCCACCGCCTGGACCGTCCGGCCCCGCCCCACGCGCGGAACGTCCGTGATCGCGGGCCTCTCTGTCCACCCGGGCGGTTGACCAGGCGGAGCCGTCGGCCAGGGAGAGGACGGAAGGCTGCGCGGGTCAGGCTGCCTCGTCATCTCAATCACAGCGAGCGACGGGCGCCTACTGGGAAAGAATCAGTGGCCGTGGCGGACCGCGTAGATCATCACGAACGCGATGATGTGGATGCCGAAGAGGAAGTACGCGAGGAAGTACCAGACCTGACGCTCGTTCTTCGTCTCCTGGGCGAGCCGACGCTTCTCGGCGGCGCGCTCCGGCGAAGGTTCCTCGGACATCAGCCCTCCCGGTGGACCTTGGTGTTCGACGCCTGGGCGCGCGGCCGCAGGATCAGCAGGTCGACGTTGACATGGCTGGGGCGGGTCACCGCCCAGGCGATCGTCTCCGCCACGTCCTCGGCGGAGAGCGGCTCGGCCACACCCTCGTACACCTTCGCCGCCTTCTCCGCGTCACCGCCGAAGCGGGTCAGCGCGAACCCCTCCGTCTTGACCATGCCGGGCGCGATCTCGATGACGCGGACCGGCCGGCCGACGATCTCCAGGCGCAGGGTCTCGGCGAGAACATGGGCACCGTGCTTGGCGGCGACATAGCCCGCGCCGCCCTCGTAGGTGCCGTGACCCGCGGTGGAGGAGACCACCACGACCGTGCCGTCGCCGCTCGCCTCCAGCTTGGGGAGCAGCGCCTGGGTGAGGTTGAGGGTGCCGATGACGTTCGTCTCGTACATCGTGCGCCAGTCCGCGGGGTCGCCGGTGGCGACCGGGTCGGCGCCGAGCGCTCCGCCCGCGTTGTTGACCAGCACGCCGACCGTCGTGAAGGCGGTCGCGAACTCGTCGACGGCAGCCCGGTCGGTGACGTCCAGCGGATACGCCGTCGCCGCGTGCCCGGCCGCGTTGATCTCCTCGGCGAGCGCCTCGATACGGTCCTTGCGGCGGGCCGTGAGGACGACCCGGTACCCGGCGGCGGCCAGCACACGGGCGGTGGCGGCGCCGATTCCGCCGCTCGCACCGGTGACGACGGCGATGCGGGAGGCGACGGGCGGTACGGCGGCGGCCATGGGCTGCTCCTCGGGCGGGCGTGCGGTGCTGTGCCCAGGGTAGGTGACGGCCGCTGCCGCCCACCGCGCGGTGCCGGGGCGACGGATCAGCCGGCCTCGCGCGGCGCCCACATGATCACGGCCATCCCGACGAGGCAGATCAGCGCGCCGGCGATGTCCCAGCGGTCGGGCCGATAGCCGTCGGCGACCACACCCCACAGGATCGAGCCGGCCACGAAGATCCCGCCGTATGCGGCGAGGATGCGGCCGAAGTGGGCGTCGGGCTGGAAGGTCGCGACAAAGCCGTAGGCGCCGAGGGCGAGCACGCCGCCGGTCATCCACAACCAGCCGCGGTGCTCCCGGACGCCCTGCCAGACGAGCCAGGCGCCGCCGATCTCGAAGAGGGCCGCTACGACGAACAGGGCGGCGGAGCGCAGGATCAGCATGAGGGCAGCTTGGCATGCACGGTGTCACCTGATGGACGGCGCCTGCCGCTCGCTCCACGTGGGATACATCCCTGGGTACGCCATGACGTGACACGCGATCGCACGACGGAGTGGGTGGCATGCGGAGGACGAGGGTGCTTGCTGTGTGGGGCGCCGCCGCGCTGGCGGTGGCCGCCGCGACCGGGCCCGCCGGGGCGGCCGGTGTGCCGGAGGCGGACCTGGCCTACCACGGGTCGGCGGTGCTGACCGGGGACCGGGTCGACATCTGGTTCACGCCGCTCAACCACGGGCCGTCCGCGGTGCCCGGGGCGAGCGTGCAGCTGAGCTGGTCGGTACCGCTCGCGGACCGGCTGGAGCTGCCCGCCGGGTGCGCGCGCACGGGCGAGCGGCAGCTGGTGTGCGGAACGGGACCGCTGGCCGCGGACTGGTTCGGGGAGCAGATCCGGCTCGGGCTGAGGCTACGAGGCCGGCCCGCGGAGGTCACGGTGGAACTCGACACGGTGTGGAGCGGCGGCACCGTGGACCGCAACCGGGCCAACGACCGGGGACGGCTGCTGATCCTGGCCACCGGGGACCCGTACTCGTTCTGATCCGGTAGGGCGGCCCGGGTGCACGCACGGCGCGCGAGGAAGGAAGCGGATGAAACGGCAGGGAAAAAACGGCAGGGAAGAAACGGATCGGGCTTAAGCGAATTAAGTGAATTAAGCGAACCAAGCGGATGAAGGGGAGTGTATGACCGGGAACCGGAGCGCGCGGGCGCGGCTGCTGGCGGAGCTGTCCAGCGTCTCCCGCCGGTATCTGGCCTCGTACGCCCTGTTCAACCAGGCCGCCGCCGACCATCTGAGCCTGCACCCCACCGATCTCCAGTGCCTGAACCTGCTCACACTGGAGCGGGCGCCGGTGACGACGGGCCGGGTCGCGGAGCTGACCGGGCTGACGACCGGGTCGGCGACCCGGCTGGTGGACCGGCTGGAGCGGTCGGGCTATGTGGTCCGGAAGCGGGACACGTCCGACCGGCGGCGGGTGCTGGTGGCGGCCGTCCCGGAGCGGATCGCCGAGTTCGAACGGATGTGGGAGCGGCTGGGCGGCGGCTGGTCCGCCCTCTTCGAGGACCTGGACGACACCGAACTCACCACGATCATCCGCCACATGAGACGAACGGTGACCTTCAGCACCGACCGGATCAACCGGCTGCGCGAAACCCGGGCACCGTCCCCGCCGGGCGGGTGAGACCCCGGCGCCCGACCGGGGTCCCCGGGTCCACGGCCTCAACCCTTCAGGCAGAAGATCCTCGGCCTCAGCCCTTCACGCAGACGGTCCACGGCGTCGGCCTTTCACGCAAACGGTCCACGGCCTCAACCCTTCACACAGACGACCTGCTTCAGCTTCGCGACGACCGCGACCAGGTCCCGCTGCTGGTCGATGACCTGCTCGATCGGCTTGTAGGCGCCCGGGATCTCGTCGACCACGCCGGAGTCCTTGCGGCACTCCACGCCGCGCGTCTGCTCCTCCAGGTCCTTCGTGGAGAAGCGGCGCTTGGCGGCGTTGCGGCTCATGCGCCGGCCGGCGCCGTGCGACGCGGAGTTGAAGGACTTCTCGTTCCCGAGGCCCTGCACGATGTACGAACCCGTGCCCATCGAGCCCGGGATGATCCCGTACTCGCCGGAGCCCGCGCGGATCGCGCCCTTTCGGGTGACGAGCAGGTCCATGCCCTCGTAGCGCTCGCGGCTCACATAGTTGTGATGGCAGCTCACCTCGGGCTCGAAGGTCACGTTGGCCTTCTTGAACTCCTTGCGGACGACGTCCTTGAGGAGCGCCATCATCATCGACCGGTTGTACCGCGCGTACTCCTGGGCCCAGTACAGATCGTGCTCGTACGCCGCCATCTGCGGGGTGTCCGCCACGAAGACGGCGAGGTCGCGGTCGACCAGGCCCTGGTTGTGCGCAAGGCTTTGGGCGACACCGATGTGGTGCTCCGCGAGTTCCTTGCCGATGTTGCGGGAGCCGGAGTGCAGCATGAGCCAGACGGCGCCGGACGTGTCGACGCACACCTCGCAGAAGTGGTTGCCCGAGCCGAGCGTGCCCATCTGCTTGCGCGCCCGCTCCGCCCGGAATTTGACCGCGTCCGCGACCCCGTCGAACCGCTCCCAGAACCCGTCCCACTGTGCGGTGGCCAGGCCGTGGAAACGGGACGGATGAACAGGGTCCTCGTGCATCCCCCGGCCCACCGGAATCGCTTGCTCGATCTTCGAACGGAGCCGGGACAGGTCCCCCGGCAGGTCGTTCTCGGTCAGCGACGTCCGCACCGCCGACATCCCGCAGCCGATGTCCACGCCCACCGCGGCCGGGCACACCGCTCCCTGCATGGCGATGACCGATCCGACCGTCGCGCCCTTGCCGTAGTGGACGTCGGGCATCACGGCCAGGCCCTTGATCCAGGGCAGCGTGGCGACGTTGCGCAACTGCTGCAACGCGCCGTCCTCGACCGTGGCGGGGTCGGTCCACAGCCGGATGGGGACCTTCGCGCCCGGTATTTCCACGTACGACATATCTTCCTCATTCCCCCGAGAATTCAGCAACAGCCCAAGAAGCGACAAACCGCAAATAAGACGCCAAGATCGACGAAAAGCGACAACGGACCGGCGTGTACGGCAGCGCGTGCGATACACATTGTCTCCAGGAGGCGCCCCGCTGCGGCAAGCGAATAACCAAGCGATTGACCAGCGGGGACACCGGAGGACCGAACGCACCGACACCGTCGAGAGGACCCTGACCGTGCAGCGGAAGGCATACGCAATCGGCACCGCCGCTCTCCTCGCGGCGCTGCTGACCGGCTGCACCGGCGGGTCCGGTGACAAGGGGGCGGAGGACAACGCGAACCCGGGCGACACCGGCACGGCGACCGCGGCGGCCCAGCCCGGCAAGTACCGGACGCTCCCCGAGCCCTGCGGCGCGGTCGACCGCGGCACCCTCGACTCCCTGCTGCCCGGCATCAGGCAGATCGCCGACCAGGACCAGCGGACCAAGGCGTACGAGGGCACCGCGACACTGACGTACGACACGGACCGCAAGGTCGGCTGCCGCTGGAAGGTCGACTCCGCCGACGCCACCGACCACCTTCTCGTCGACTTCGAGCGGGTCGTGTCGTACGACAACGCCGTCAGCGACGACAGCCAGGCGCAGAACCAGTTCGCGGCCAGGCAGACGGCGGCCGACCTGCCCGAGCCCAGCGCGTCCGTCTCCTCCTCGGCGCCCACGGCCGGCGACGAACCGACCACCGGCGCCTCCCCCAGCGGCTCGCCCTCGCCCTCGGCCTCGCCCTCGGGCTCCTCCCCCTCCTCCTCTTCTTCCCCCTCTTCTCCTTCGGCCGACGCGTCCGAAGGTGCCACCCCGCCCGATCTCCAGCCGCGCGTACTCGACGACCTGGGCGACGAGTCCTTCCTCGACGACAAGCTCGGCGGGTCGGGTTCGACGGCCGCACAGCGGACGGTGACTGTGGTGTTCCGCACGTCCAACGTGATCGTGACCATCGAGTACGCGGAGCAGCCGACGACCATCGGCGTCACCCCGGACAGCAAGGAAATGCAGGACAGGGCGCGAAATCTGGCCACGCAACTGGCCGACTCGCTGGGCGGCTGACGGCCCCCTCGCCCGCTTCCGGGGCGCTCCCCGAGGCGCGCGAACCGGAACCGCGCCACTGATTCACCGCGTACCGTGGCCCCGCGGACCCGATCGAACGCAGGAACACGAGCGTCATGAGTGAAGGAACCATGCAGCGAGCAGACCAGCGAGACGACCAGCGTGATCAGCGTGACCGGCGAGCGGGGAGGCTGCGCCGCGTCCTTGTCTGCGCGGCCGCCGTTCCGGCGGTCCTCGTCTCCGCCGGCTGCTCCTCGGACTCCGGCTCCCAGGCCGACAAGGCCACACAGTCCCCGAGCGGCAGCGCGGGCGAAAGCTCCGTGAGCCCCTCGCCCACCGTTCAGGCCGCCGCATACCGCAAGTTGCCGGAGTCGTGCGCCGTGCTGTCGAAGAAGACGCTCGGCGAACTCGTCCCGAAGGGGACGGCGTCGGGCAAGGAGGGCGGCTCGAACGACACCTCGTCCCGGGCCAGTTGCTCCTGGACCAGCCTGGCCGACAACGGGGTGAAGGGCTCCCAGTTCCGCTGGCTGAGCGTCTCCCTGCTGCGTTTCGAGTCCGACACCCACCGCGGCTCGGCCGACGAGCAGGCGCAGCAGTACTACACCAAGCAGGTCCAGGACGCGAAGGCCGTCGACTTGGCCAAGAACGTCACGTCGCAGCCGCTCGCCGGGACGGGCGACGAGGCGACCACGGTGCGCTACGACCTGAAGAAGAAGGAAGGCGCCTTCAAGCAGCAGACGGTCGTGACCCGCGTCGAGAACGTCGTCATCACCCTCGACTACAACGGAGCGGGCCTGGCCGGCGAGAAGACCCCGAACGCCGACGACTTGGCGAAGTCCGCGCAGAAGGCCGCCAAGGAGGCCGTGGCCGCGGTGTCGTCGGCGAACGACGGGGGCGGCTCGCCGTCCGCGTCGCCCTCCAAGTCGGCGTCCGAGTCGGAGTCCAAGTCGCCCTCCAAGTCGGCGTCGCCCGCCGCGTCCGAGTCGGCCAAGAAGAGCTGACCGACGGCCTGCTGACGGACCGGCGACACGCGCACCGCACACATGTGCCACCCTGTTGCGCGCAACCACACGCAAAGGGAGGGGAGTACGGGTGGCCGCGCCAATCCAGCTGACCCGGATGCACCGGGTTCTCATCGGCGTGGTCGTGACCGGCGCCGTGATCATCGCCGGCATCGGCTTCGCCGGTTCCTACGCGGCGGTCCGTGAGCTGGCCCTCAAGAAGGGGTTCGGGGGGTTCTCCTACGTCTTCCCGATCGGCATCGACGCGGGCATCTGCGTCCTGCTCGCCCTGGACCTGCTGCTGACCTGGATCCGTATCCCCTTCCCGCTGCTGCGCCAGACGGCCTGGCTGCTGACCGCGGCGACGATCGCCTTCAACGGCGCCGCGGCCTGGCCCGACCCGCTGGGCGTGGGTATGCACGCGGTGATCCCGATCCTGTTCGTGGTCTCGGTCGAGGCCGCCCGGCACGCCATCGGCCGTATCGCCGACATCACGGCGGACAAGCACATGGAGGGCGTCCGCCTCACCCGCTGGCTCCTCTCCCCCGTCCCGACGTTCCTGCTGTGGCGCCGCATGAAGCTGTGGGAGCTGCGCTCCTACGAGCAGGTGATCAAGCTGGAGCAGGAACGACTCGTGTACCAGGCACGGCTGCGCTCCCGCTTCGGCCGCGCGTGGCGCCGCAAGGCCCCCGTGGAGTCCCTGATGCCACTCCGCCTGGCCAAGTACGGGGTGCCGCTCGGGGAGACGGCGCCCTCGGGCCTGGCGGCGGCGGGCATCGAACCGGCGCTGATACCCGCGCCGCCCCGGCAGGCGGAGCTGCCGGCGGCCGTCGCCCCCGACCGGGCGGCCGCCGAGCCGGCACCCGTCCAGCAGCCGTCGGCGCCCGTCGACGAGCAGCAGCACCCCGGTCTCGTCAAGCAGGACGCCGGGCAGCCGGAGGCCGCGCAGGATCCGGAGCAGAGCCCCTGGTTCCAGCCGAACCCCCAGCACGCCGGCTACCAGGGCGGTTACGACCCCTCGTTCGACCCGGGCTACGACCCGGCGTACGAGCCCGGATACGGCCCCGGGTACGGCCCCGACGAGCAGTACGAGCAGCAGTGGTTCGAGGCACGCCAGTACCCGGACCGACGGCTGGACGGACCCCACCAGGACCAGCAGTACCAGGACCAGCAGATGGACGAGCCGCACCAGGAGCCGCAGTACCAGGACCACCGGGTGGACGGACCGCACCAGCAGCCGCCGCACCGGAACCAGCAGGTGGACGGGCCCTACCAGGAACCGCAGTACCACCAGCCGCCGCACCAGGAGCCCGAGGCGCCCGCCCCTTCCCCCGAGGACACCGGCAGCTTCCCGATCCCGGTGGGCCCGAACCGCACCCGGGAGCTGGGCGGGGGCGGCGGCACCCCGCCCCCGAAGCCGGACGAGGACTCGTACTACCAGGTGTTCAAGAAGTCGATCAACGGCAGCTATCCGACCCCGCGTGAGTTCGGCGACAACGTCGAGGCCGAGTTCGGCACGCCGCTGCCCGGGGACGAGGCCAAGCGTCTGGTCAGCCGCTTCACCAACCGCCACACCGCGGAACTGGAAGAGGACCACATCGCCTGAGCCCCACGAACGACGCGAACGACGCGAACGACGAGGGCCCGCCGCCCGACCCGGCACGATGACGAAGGGGCGCCCGGTTACCGGGCGCCCCTTCGTCATCGTGCCGGGATGTGCAGGGATCACTCCCCGAGCAGGGCCCGTACCCGGTCCTGGCCGACCGCCAGCAGCAGCGTGGGCAGGCGCGGACCGGTGTCACGGCCGACGAGCAGGTGGTAGAGCAGCGCGAAGAACGACCGCTGGGCGGTCTTGATCTCCGGCGGCAGTTCCTTCGGCGTGGCGTCGGCGGAGAACCCGGCCTGCACCTTGGGCACGCCGTACACGAGGTGGGTCAGCCCGTCCAGCGACCAGTTCTCGGCCAGCCCGTCGAGCAGCAGCCGCAGCGACTGCTGCCCCCGCTCGTCGAGTGACTTCAGCAGCTCGGCGTCGGGCTCCTCGCGCACGATGGTGCGCTGGTCGGCCGGGACCTGGGTGTTGATCCACGCCTCGGCCCTGTCGTACCGCGGACGCGCCTCGTCGAGCGAGCCCAGCGGATCGGCCGGGTCGAGTTCGGACAGGATGCGCAGGGCCTGGTCCTGGTGGCCGGCGGTGATGTCGGCGACGGACGCCAGCGTGCGGTACGGCAGCGGGTGCGGCGTCCTCGGCAGCTCGCCGGCGGCCGTGCCGACGGCGCGCGTGTAGGCGGCGATGTCCCCGGGGAGCACGGCGCCCTCGGCGACCTTGGCCGCGAGCTTGTCCCACTCGTCGTACAGACGCTGGATCTCCTGGTCGAAGGCGATCTTGAAGGACTGGTTCGGCCTGCGGCGGGCGTACAGCCAGCGCAGCAGCTGAGGCTCCATGATCTTCAGCGCGTCGGCCGGGGTGGGCACACCGCCGCGGGACGACGACATCTTCGCCATGCCGCTGATCCCGACGAACGCGTACATCGGGCCGATGGGCCGCTCACCGCCGAAGATCCCGACGATCTGGCCGCCGACCTGGAAGCTGGACCCCGGCGAGGAGTGGTCCACACCGGAGGGCTCGAAGACGACCCCCTCGTACGCCCAGCGCATCGGCCAGTCGACCTTCCACACCAGCTTGCCCCGGTCGAACTCGCTCAGCCGGACGGTCTCCGTGAAGCCGCAGGCGCCGCAGGTGTACGTCAGCTCGGTGCTGTCGTCGTCGTACGCGGTGACGGTGGTGAGGTCCTTCTCGCAGCCGCCGCAGTACGGCTTGTACGGGAAGTAGCCGGCGGAGCCGGAGCTGCCGTCGTCCTCGCTCGCCGCGCCGGAGCCCTCCTCGGCCTCCAGCTCGGCCTCGTCGACCGGCTTCTGCGACTGCTTCTTCCCCGTCGGCTTGGTCCGGTACTGCGCGAGGATCGCGTCGATGTCACCGCGGTGCCGCATCGCGTGCAGGATCTGCTCGCGGTAGGCGCCGGAGGTGTACTGCGCGGTCTGGCTGATCCCGTCGAACTCCACGCCCAGTTCGGCCAGCGACCCGACCATGGCGGCCTTGAAGTGCTCGGACCAGTTCGGGTACGCGGAGCCCCGCGGCGCGGGCACGGAGGTCAGCGGCTTGCCGATGTGCTCGGCCCAGGACTCGTCCACGCCCGCGACGCCGGCCGGGACCTTGCGGTAGCGGTCGTAGTCGTCCCAGGAGATCAGGTGCCGGACCTGGTGGCCGCGGCGGCGGATCTCGTCGGCGACCAGGTGCGGGGTCATGACCTCGCGCAGGTTGCCCAGGTGGATGGGGCCGGAGGGGGAGAGGCCGGACGCGACGACGACTGGTTTGCCCGGGGCCCGACGCTCCGACTCCTCGATGACCTCATCCGCGAAACGGGAGACCCAGTCGATGGTCTCGGTGCTCTGAGCCACGATCGGCACGTCCTTCTATCTGAACGGTTGACGCTCCATTGTCACAGACGGGCCCGCGACCGGGAAAACCGCTTTACCCCCCGTGGGATACTGACCGGGACCATCCATTCCCACGAGGAGAACGGCACCCCTTCCTATGGCCTCGGTCACGTCCCTCAGCGACTCCGTACAGCAGCGTCTCGCGGCGGCCCTCTCGGCGGCCCTGCCGGACGCCGACTCCACGGACCCGCTGCTGCGACGAAGCGACCGGGCGGACTTCCAGGCCAACGGGATCCTGGCGCTCGCCAAGAAGGCCAAGGCCAACCCGCGGGAGCTGGCGACCGAGGTCGTCTCCCAGGTCGTCACCAATGAGGTGACCGAAAGCATCGCCGAAACCAGCACCGAGACCATCACCGAGACCATCATCGAGAAGATCGAGGTCTCCGGGCCCGGCTTCCTGAACATCACCATCGGCGACGGCGCGATCACCCGGAACCTCGCGGAGCGGTACGCGGACGAGACGGGCCGCCTCGGCGTGCCGCACGCCCCCGACCCCGGCACGACGGTGATCGACTACGCCCAGCCGAACGTGGCGAAGCAGATGCACGTCGGCCATCTGCGCTCGGCCGTCATCGGCGACGCGATGGTCCAGATCCTGGAGTTCACCGGCGAGAACGTGGTCCGCCGCCACCACATCGGCGACTGGGGCACCCAGTTCGGCATGCTCATCCAGTACCTGGACGAGCACCCGCACGAGCTGGACCACAAGGCCGGCGAGGACGCCGCGGCCTCGGGCGAGGAGGCGATGTCGAACCTGGACCGCCTCTACAAGGCGGCGCGCAAACTCTTCGATGCCGACGAGGAGTTCAAGACGCGGGCCCGGCGCCGGGTGGTCGAACTTCAGGCCGGCGAGCCGCACACGCTCGCCATGTGGCAGAAGTTCGTGGACGAGTCGAAGATCTACTTCTTCTCGGTCTTCGAGAAGCTGGACATGGAGATCCGCGACCCGGACATCGTCGGCGAGTCCGGGTACAACGACATGCTGGCCGAGACCTGCCGCCTCCTGGAGGAGTCCGGCGTGGCGGTCCGCTCCGAAGGCGCGCTCTGCGTCTTCTTCGACGACGTCAAGGGCCCGGACGGCAAGCCGGTCCCGCTGATCGTGCAGAAGTCCGACGGTGGCTACGGCTACGCGGCGACGGACCTGTCGGCGATCCGGGACCGCGTCTTCAACCTGAAGGCGGACACGCTGCTGTACGTGGTCGACGCCCGCCAGTCGCTGCACTTCAACATGGTCTTCGAGACGGCCCGCCGGGCGGGCTGGCTGAACGGGGACGCGACGGCACGGCATCTGGCGTTCGGTACGGTCCTCGGCAAGGACGGCAAGCCGTTCAAGACGCGTGAGGGCGAGACGGTCCGGCTGGTCGACCTCCTGGACGAGGCGATCGGCCGGGCCACGTCGGTCGTCCGCGAGAAGGCCGAGAAGGTGGGCCTGACCGAGCAGGAGATCGTCGAGAACGGCCGGTATGTCGGCATCGGTGCGGTGAAGTACGCGGACCTGTCCACATCGGCGGTGCGGGACTACAAGTTCGACATCGACCAGATGGTCTCGCTCAACGGCGACACCTCGGTCTATCTGCAGTACGCGTACGCCCGTATCCAGTCGATCCTGCGCAAGGCGGGCGAGGCCCGCCCGGCCGCCCACCCGGAGCTGCCGCTGGCGCCGGCCGAGCGCGCGCTGGGCCTGCACCTGGACCAGTTCGCCGAGACGCTCCACGAGGTGGCCACGGCGGGCGAACCGCACAAACTGGCCGCGTACCTCTACCACCTGGCCACGCTGCTGACGGCGTTCTACGACCAGTGCCCGGTCCTGAAGGCCGACACCCCGGAGCAGACCGCGAACCGCCTGTTCCTCGTCGACCTCACGGCCCGCACACTGCACCGCGGCATGAGCCTGCTGGGCATCCGCACGCCCGAGCGGCTCTGACCCACACCACCGCACTCAGGCCACCGCACTCAGGCACGCACGGCCGCTGCCGGAATCACCTTCCGGTGGGGGCCGTTCGCGTTGTCAGTGGCTGCCCGTACAGTCGCCGCATGGCGACTCTTCCCAACCCGCTGCCCAAACTGGCGGCCGACCCGAGCGGGCGTTCCCTGGGGCTCCGGCTCCCGCCCGGACGACTGATCGACGCGACGGAGGACGGGCCCTGGCCGGAGCCCCTGCTGTGGCACGCCGAGAAGTCGGCCGCCCCCGGCAGCTGGGCGGCGCTGGGCGTACCGGCCGGCCGGGTGGGCCTGCTGCCCGTGCTCCTCGATCTGGGCACCCCCCAAGGCGGCCCGGAGCAGTGGGAGTTGTCCCCGCCGGACACCTCGTATCCGGGGGACCACGACGCCGAGGACGTGCTCGCGGAGTACTGGGAGGATGCGGGCGACGACGGCGAGGAGGACGGCTTTGATCCCGAACTGGCCCGGTTCCTGGCACCGTTCGGGGCGGACTGGCCCGGACTGGCGCCCGCCGGATCACTCACCGTCGAGCCCGGCGCCTGCGCCGCTCAGATCGCCGACCTGCTGAGCGGCGCCGACACGGGCGGCCACGCGCCCGCCGGGTTCAAGGATCCGCATCTGGCGCTCGTCCCGGCCCGCCGCTCCGCCGACATCCCCGCCGTCATCGGCTGGTCCGGCCCGGTCAACCATGAGAACGACGTCGCCCGGCTCTGCGCGGTGCTGCGCTCGTGGGAGGACCGCTTCGGCATACGAGTGGTCGCCCTCGGCTTCGACACGCTGGTCGTCTCCGTGGCCGCGCCGCCCGCCACCCGGGCCGAGGCGGAGGCGCTGGCGGCCGAACACTTCGCGTTCTGCCCGGACAACCTCACCCAGAACGGCTCGGGCGACCTCGGCGACTACGCCGAGGACCTGATCGGCGAACGGGCCTGGACCTTCTGGTGGGACTGATCCGCTGCCCCCGCACCCGCCCGGCCGGTCCGGACCGCACCCAGCTCCATCCGGACCGCACGGGCCGTACGGGTCGGCTCAGCAGTCGGTCCGGTCCGGGCGGTCTCCGGACAGCCGGGCCGCGCCCCGAAGGCGGAGGTCAGCGCAGCCGCTGGGCCACCTCGGTGGCCCAGTAGGTGAGGATGTTGCGCGCCCCGGCCCGCTTGATGCCGGTCAGCGTCTCGATGATCGCCCGGTCCCGTTCGATCCAGCCCTTCTCCGCGGCGGCCTCGATCATCGAGTACTCGCCGGAGATCTGGTAGGCGGCGACGGGCACGTCCACCGCGTCGGCGACCCGGGCCAGGATGTCGAGGTAGGGCCCGGCCGGCTTCACCATCACCATGTCGGCCCCCTCCGCCAGGTCCAGCGCCAACTCCCTGAGCGCCTCACGCCCGTTGGCGGGGTCCTGCTGGTAGGTCTTCCGGTCGCCCTTGAGCGAGGAGGCGACGGCCTCCCGGAACGGCCCGTAGAAGGCGGACGAGTACTTGGCGGTGTAGGCGAGGATCGCCACATCCTCCCGCCCGATCTGGTCCAGGGCGTCCCGGATGACCCCGATCTGCCCGTCCATCATCCCGCTGGGCCCGACCACATGGGCACCGGCATCGGCCTGCACCTGGGCCATCTCGGCGTACCGCTCCAGGGTGGCGTCGTTGTCGACGCGCCCCTGCGCGTCGACGACTCCGCAGTGCCCGTGATCGGTGGTCTCATCCAGGCACACATCGGACATGACGAGCAGATCGTCGCCGACCTCGGCCCGCACATCGCGGATCGCGACCTGGAGGATCCCGTCCGGGTCGGTCCCCGCAGTTCCGATCGCGTCCTTCTTGGCCTCCTCGGGGACCCCGAACAGCATGATCCCGGAGATCCCCGCCTCGACCGCCTCCGCGGCGGCCTTCTTCAGGCTGTCGCGGGTGTGCTGCACGACACCCGGCATGGCGGCGATCGGCACGGGCTCGCGCACGCCCTCCCGCACGAACGCGGGCAGGATGAAGTCCGCCGGATGCAGCCGGGTCTCGGCGACCATGCGGCGCATGACGGGGGTGGTGCGCAGCCGACGGGGACGCGTACCGGGGAAAGATCCGTACTTCGTCATGGCTTCTACGCTACGCCCGCCCCGGCCCCCCTTTTGCCGACGGCCAGTCGGCCTCCGGACCTCCGGGAAACCCGCCGCGAACCCCCGCCCACGGCCTGCACGGACGGGTCGGATCTCCCCGGCCGCCCCGGCCACCGGCTCACCGCTTCCCGGGCTCCCGGGCTCCCGTACGAGGCTCATCCCCGCGGCGCGGAATTGAGCGGCCACAGCACGGATGACGGGCCGTCCTGCGTCGACGTGGCCGCCACCTCCGCCAGATCCTGATCCGCGGCTCCAAGAACCCGCACGGCCCCCACCTCACCCTCACCCCCACCACCTGGACACCCCCACCAGCTGGACCGCGTTCCTCCCGCATGCCGCGGAAGAACAGGCGTCCGCGGCCACCGAGTTCACGACCCGCTCTGCAGAAACGGTTCGCCGTACCGCATCGGAGCCATTCCGATGCGATACGGCGAACCGTGTCAGGGTCGAGTCGTCAGCCGGAGTTGCGCCGCCTGCGTGCCCCCGGTCGCCGCTCGCTGGGCCGCGTCACCGGATCCCCTGCCTCCAGCGCGGCGACCCGCCGCCTCATGCCGAAGTCGGCCAGCGCCTCCGCCAGCCGGTGCACGGAGGGCTCCGGAGCCATCACGTCCACCCGCAGCCCGTGCTCCTCCGCGGTCTTCGCCGTGGCGGGGCCGATACACGCGATCACGGTCACGTTGTGCGGCTTGCCGGCGATGCCCACCAGGTTCCGCACGGTCGAGGACGACGTGAAGAGCACGGCGTCGAAGCCACCGCCCTTGATCGCCTCACGGGTCTCCGCCGGCGGCGGCGAGGCCCGCACGGTCCGATAGGCGGTGACGTCGTCCACCTCCCAGCCCAGCTCGATCAGCCCGGCGACAAGCGTCTCGGTCGCGATGTCGGCCCGCGGCAGGAAGACACGGTCGATCGGGTCGAAGACCGGGTCGTACGGTGGCCAGTCCTCCAGGAGACCCGCGGCCGACTGGTCCCCGCTCGGCACCAGGTCCGGCTTCACACCGAAGGCGATCAGCGCCTTCGCCGTCTGCTCCCCCACCGCGGCGACCTTGATCCCCGCGAAGGCCCGCGCGTCGAGCCCGTACTCCTCGAACTTCTCCCGCACCGCCTTCACGGCGTTGAGGGAGGTGAAGGCGATCCACTCGTACCGCCCGGTCACCAGGCCCTTCACGGCCCGCTCCATCTGCTGGGGCGTCCGCGGCGGCTCGACGGCGATCGTCGGCACCTCGTGCGGCACGGCGCCGTAGGACCGCAGTTGGTCGGAGAGCGACGCCGCCTGCTCCTTCGTACGCGGCACGAGGACCCGCCAGCCGAACAGCGGCTTGGACTCGAACCACGACAGCTGGTCGCGCTGGGCGGCGGCGGAACGCTCGCCGACCACGGCTATCACCGGGCGCCCGCCATCCGGGGACGGCAGCGCCTTCGCCTGCTTCAGGGTCTGCGCGATGGTCCCGAGGGTGGCGGTCCAGGTGCGCTGCCGGGTCGTCGTACCGGCGACGGTCACCGTCATCGGGGTGTCCGGCTTGCGGCCCGCGGCCACCAGCTCACCGGCCGCCGCGGCGACCGAGTCCAGCGTGGTCGACACGACGACCGTGCCGTCCGACGCGCCCACCTCGGTCCAGCACCGGTCCGAGGCGGTGCGGGCGTCCACGAACCGGACGTCGGCGCCCTGCGCGTCCCGCAGCGGCACCCCCGCGTACGCGGGCACGCCCACCGCGGACGCGATGCCGGGGACCACCTCGAAGGGCACCCCGGCGGCGGCGCACGCCAGCATCTCCTCGGCGGCGTACGCGTCTAGCCCGGGGTCCCCGGACACCGCACGGACGACCCGCCTGCCGCCTCGCGCGGCCTCCATGACAAGATGAGCGGCATCCCGCGTCGATGGGATCCCAGCGGTTGTTGACGCGCCGTCAATAACCGCTCGTTGAGACGTGCCCGGGCCCGGCTGCGTATCAATGAAGGAATCCGCGTCGACACGCAGGACGGAGACGCCCTGTCTGGCGTGGGCGCGGACCACGTCCAGCACGTCGTGCTCGACGACGAGGACGTCCGCGTTCGCCAGCGCCTCCACGGCGCGCAGAGTCAGCAGTCCCGGATCCCCGGGTCCGGCACCCAGGAAGGTGACGTGCCCGTGTTCCAGGCCGGCGGGAAGGGTGGTGGGGCTCAATGTGCTCGCTCCCCCATCAGACCGGCCGCGCCCTGGGCAAGCATCTCGGTGGCGAGTTCGCGGCCGAGCGCCATTGCCCGGTCGTCCGTCTCGGGCACGGGACCGGTGGTGGACAACTGCACCATGCGGGAACCGTCGGTCGTGCCGACGACGCCCCGCAGGCGCATTTCCTTGACAATCTGCCCGTCGGCATGGGGGTCCCCCCGCTCGAGCGGAGCCGAGAGTGGGGGAAGGTCGGCCAGTGCGCCCACAGGGGCGCTGCAACCGGCCTCCAGGGCGGCGAGCAGTGAGCGCTCGGCGGTGACGGCGACCCGCGTGAACGGGTCGTCGAGTTCGCCGAGCAGGGCGATCAGATCCGCGTTGTCCGCGGCACACTCGATCGCCAGGGCCCCCTGGCCGGGGGCGGGCAAAACCGTGTCGACCGACAGGAAGTCGGTCACCTCGTCGATGCGGCCGAGGCGGCTGAGGCCGGCGGCGGCCAGCACCACCGCGTCCAGCTCGCCGCCGCGGACGTATCCGATGCGGGTGTCGACGTTGCCACGTATCGGGACCGTCTCGATGTCCAGCCCGTGGCCACGCGCGTACGCGTTCAACTGGGCCATGCGGCGCGGCGAGCCGGTGCCTATGCGCGCGCCGCGGGGCAGGTCGGTGAGTTTCAGCGCGTCGCGGGCGACGATCACGTCGCGCGGGTCCTCGCGCGCGGGCACGGCGGCCAGCACCAGCCCGTCGGGCTGGGTGGTCGGCAGGTCCTTGAGCGAGTGCACGGCGAAATCCACCTCGCCCTGGTGCAGCGCCTCGCGCAGCGCGGCCACGAACACGCCCGTGCCGCCGATCTGCGCCAGGTGCTCGCGGGAGGTGTCGCCGTATGTGGTGATCTCGACCAGTTCCACGGGACGTCCGGCCGCCCGGCTCACGGTGTCCGCCACCTGCCCGGACTGGGCCATGGCGAGCTTGCTCCGTCTGGTCCCGAGCCGCAGCGCCGCTCTCTTGCTCATGCTGGCCCTCGGTCCTTCTCGTCTGTGCTGTCCTCGGCTCGGGAGACGGCGGCCACCGTCTCGGGGTCGAGGTCGAACAGGGTCCGCAGCGCGTCCGCGTACCCGGCGCCGCCGGGCTCGGCCGCGAGCTGCTTGACCCGTACGGTCGGCGCGTGCAGCAGCTTGTCGACCACACGGTGCACGGCCTGCCTGATCTCGCCGCGCTGGCGCTCGTCCAGGTCGGGCAGCCGTCCGTCGAGCCGGGTGATCTCGCCCGCGACGACGGCGGCGGCCATGGTGCGCAGGGCGACCACGGTGGGCGTGATGTGCGCCGCCCGCTGCGCCGCCCCGAAGGCGGCGACCTCGTCGGAGACGATACGCCGCACCTGGTCGACGTCGGCCGCCATCGGGGCGTCCGCGGATGCCTCGGCCAGCGACTCGATGTCCACCAGCCGCACCCCGGCCAGCCGGTGCGCGGCCGCGTCGATGTCGCGGGGCATGGCGAGGTCGAGGAGGAAAAGGGCGGGCGCCGGGCGCGGGACCTCGGCGACCGGTTCGGGCCTGCGGCGCTCGGGGACGCGACCGGCCGCCGCGACGGTGGCGGCCAGCGCGGCGATCGCGTCGGCGTCGTCGGCCGGGTCGGCCTCGGTGCCCGGCCTGCGCTGCGCGCGGCCGGTGGCGTCGCCCTTGTCGACCCAGACCGCGTGCTGCTCCAGCTCGGCGGCGGCCATGCCGGCCACGGCCGCCTCACCCAGCACGGAGAAGGCGGCGGTGCCCTGCACGGCCGAGAGGTCGAGCGGGCAGCTCTCCTCGCGCTCGTCGCCCGCCGGACCGGCGGACGACACCGCGTCACGCACGGCGGCCGTACGGTCCCGAGCACCGTCGCGCGGTCCGGCCAGGGCGGCCGGGGTGGCTTGGGCGGACGAGGCGCTCGTACGGCCGTCGGTGCCGGTGGCGGGGACGCCGGTACGGCCCTCGACGCCCGCGGCGATCGTCTCCGCGGTCAGGACGAGCCCGGTCGCGCCGGTGCAGGAGACGGCGACGTCGGCACGTGTCAGCTCGGCCGGCACCGCGTCCATCGGTACCGCGCGGGCCACCACGTCCGTGTCACCGGCCGCGGCGAGGATCTGCGCGAGACGCTCGGCACGCTCGACGGTCCGGTTGGCGACGACGACCTCGGCGACACCGGCTCGCGCGAGCGTGGCCGCGGCCAGCGAGGACATCGAGCCGGCGCCGATGACCAGCGCCTTCTTGCCGCGCGCCCAGGACTGCACCGCCGCGCCCGCGGCCAGCTGCTCCAGGCCGAAGCTGACCAGGGACTGTCCCGCGCGGTCGATGGCGGTCTCGGAGTGGGCGCGCTTGCCGACCCTGAGAGCCTGCTGGAACAGGTCGTTCAGCAGGCGGCCCGCGGTGTGCAACTCCTGTGCCCTGGCCAGGGAGTCCTTGATCTGGCCGAGGATCTGGCCCTCGCCGACGACCATCGAGTCCAGTCCGCAGGCCACCGAGAAGAGGTGGTGCACGGCCCGGTCCTCGTAGTGCACATAGAGGTGGGGGGTCAGCTCGTCCAGGCTCAGCCCGCTGTGCTGGGCGAGCAGCGTGGACAGCTCGGCGACACCGGCGTGGAACTTGTCCACATCGGCGTACAGCTCGATCCGGTTGCAGGTGGCGAGCACCGCCGCCTCGGCGGCCGGTTCGGCGGCGACCGTGTCCTGCAACAGCTTGACCTGGGCGTCCGCGGTGAGCGCGGCTCGTTCCAGGACGCTGACCGGGGAGCTGCGGTGGCTCAGACCGACGACTAGGAGACTCATGCAGGCATCACGGCGGGTACGTCCCCGTCGGGCCCCTGGTCGGTGGACTCCTCGCGGGTGGCGGTGAGCGGCCCGACGCCGTCGGGAGACGCCTCCTCGCCCGCCTTGCGCTGCTCGTGGAAGGCGAGGATCTGCAGCTCGATGGAGAGGTCGACCTTGCGCACGTCGACGCCGTCCGGGACGGACAGCACGGTCGGCGCGAAGTTCAGGATGGAGGTGACACCGGCGGCGACCAGGCGGTCGCAGACCTGCTGGGCGGCGCCCGCGGGGGTGGCGATCACGCCGATCGACACGCCGTTGTCCTTGATGATCTTCTCTAGGTCGTCGGTGTGCTGGACGGGGATGCCCGCGACGGGCCTGCCCGCCATCGCCGGGTCGGCGTCGATGAGCGCGGCGACCCGGAAGCCACGTGAGGCGAACCCGCCGTAATTGGCCAGCGCCGCGCCCAGATTACCGATACCGACGATCACAACCGGCCAGTCCTGGGTCAGGCCCAGTTCGCGGGAGATCTGGTAGACGAGATACTCGACGTCGTACCCCACACCCCGGGTCCCGTAGGAGCCGAGGTAGGAGAAGTCCTTGCGCAGCTTCGCGGAGTTGACCCCCGCGGCGGCGGCCAGCTCCTCCGAGGAGACCGTGGGGACCGAACGCTCGGACAGCGCCGTCAGGGCGCGGAGGTACAACGGAAGCCTGGCGACGGTGGCCTCGGGAATCCCTCGGCTGCGGGTCGCCGGTCGGTGAGTTCGGCCAGTTGCCACGGTGCTCCTGCGGGTAGAGCGGCGCCGCGGGCGGTCATACGTCCCCGGACCGCCCCGTCGACAGCAGGCTATGTCTTTGTGAACGCGTGCACAAAGACAGTGTCCGATTTGTCCGGCCAACGTGACCGGGGTCACGCACCCCCGACATGACCGTACGGAACCGGTACACCTGCGATGACGTCCCTGTCTCCATGGGGGCAAAACCGAACACTCTCCTCAATAAATCCCGCCCCCGAGACCAAACGCGCTCGATCCTAGGCGACTTTCCACGGCCCCTTGCACTAGCCGGTCAGTTCCTTTCGCAACCGGTCCTCGTTCACCCGCCAGAAGGTGTGCTGTTCACCGTCGACGAGTACGACCGGGATCTGCTCCCAGTACTGGTCGTGCAGCGTTGCGTCCTCGGTGATGTCCTGCCGTTCCCAGGGCACCCCCAGCTCGCCGCACACCCGCTCCACCACGGCTTGCGCGTCATCGCACAGATGACACCCGGGCTTGCGGATCAGGGTGACGCGCCGATCCCCGGGGGACGGCGGCTTCCTGCGAAAGAGGGGACTCATACCGGCCATTCTCGCGCGCTCGCGGTCACCTGGGGACCAGTTCTCGCCTCGGTTCTTTAACGGCTCGGTCGTGGAGAGTTCACACCGTCCAAACCTCTGGACTCCGGAAGCACCGAACAAAGTGGCTATGCTCACGCCATGGCCGCTCTAGGATGGCTCACTCCCCGTAGGCGCTCCGCCACGGCGCGGAGCGTGTTGGCAGGCGAGGCTGCCGCGGAGGCAGCGCGCAAGTCCTCGCAGGACGCCCAGGAAGCCCAGGACGCTCAGGACATCCAGGACGCCTCGGACGCCACCGCGCAGGAACCCGAGTTCCCGGTGCTCGGCGACGACAAGGCCGCGGCCTTCTTCGACCTGGACAACACCGTGATGCAGGGCGCCGCACTGTTCCACTTCGGCCGGGGCCTGTACAAGCGGAAGTTCTTCGAGACCCGCGACCTCGCCAAGTTCGCCTGGCAGCAGGCATGGTTCCGGCTGGCCGGCGTCGAGGACCCCGAGCACATGCAGGACGCCCGCGACTCCGCGCTGTCGATCGTCAAGGGCCACCGCGTCGCCGAGCTGAAGTCGATCGGCGAGGAGATCTACGACGAGTACATGGCCGAGCGCATCTGGCCGGGCACCCGGGCGCTGGCCCAGGCCCACCTGGACGCGGGCCAGAAGGTGTGGCTGGTCACGGCCGCCCCGGTGGAGATCGCCACGGTCATCGCCCGCCGCCTCGGTCTGACCGGCGCGCTCGGCACGGTCGCCGAGTCCGTCGACGGGATCTACACCGGCCGGCTGGTCGGCGAGCCGCTGCACGGCCCGGCCAAGGCGGAGGGGGTCCGCGCGCTGGCGGCGGCGGAGGGCCTGGACCTCGCCCGGTGCGCCGCCTACAGCGACTCGCACAACGACATCCCGATGCTGTCGCTGGTCGGCCACCCCTACGCGATCAACCCGGACGCCAAGCTGCGCAAGCACGCCCGCGAGAAGGACTGGCGGCTGCGCGACTACCGCACGGGCCGCAAGGCGGCGAAGGTCGGCATCCCCGCGGCGGCGGGCGTCGGCGCGGTGGCGGGCGGCACGGCCGCGGCGATCGCCCTGCACCGGCGCCGCCGGTAGCGACCCGCACCGCCGCACCGCCGACGGGCCCTGGCCCCCGGGCCTGGGCCCGGTATCGCCACGCCGTCGATCGGGCCCGGTCCGACGACGGGCGCGGGGTAGTACGCCGTGAGCCGCCTCACGCCCTGCGGTCCGACCTGTGTGCCGCCCTGACGTCCGGACCGGAACGTGCCGACGCCGAGCAACCGGGCCGGTACCCACCCGACCGCACCGCCCACCCGCCGCACCATCCGCCCGCCGCGGCCGCACCGTCTGGCCGGGCGCCCGCCGCGGCCCGGCGCCCGCATGATGCCGCACGCCCACCAACACGCCCCCCACTCGCCGAAACACGCACTTTTCTGATCAACAAGCGGTCAATCTGCGACACTTGATGGGGCGTCAATCGGTTACGGAAGCGACGTAATCGATGATTTGAGCAACTGGGCGTAGCAGTGCCTGCACGAAGCGTTATTCTCCTCAGACGCAAACCGGTACCTCTCCGTCGCCACGACGGGTGAACGGTCCCGCACTGCACGTGATGGAAGCTCTGCCTCTGGGAGTCCCGTGTACCCACACGTCGGGGTTGACGCCTCGGGCCTGGCTACGCTGCGCGCAACGGTCACAACGGTTCAAGAAGCGTTGCGCGGCTTCGTCCCCACCGCCTACGCCGTCCCCGCCTTCGCCACCGCCGCCCCCGTGGGCCCGTGCTACGCACTCGCCGACGGCATCGAGCAGGGCCCGGCGCGCAGCGCCGTCGTCGAGGGGCGGCGTTCGGGCGACGGACGGGTGGCCGGCAGACGAGGGCGCGCGACCGGCGCCGCCACCGCCCGCCGGCCGGCCGCGGACAGCGACAGCGCCCGGATGATGGACCTGGTCGAGCGCGCCCAGGCCGGCGAGGCCGAGGCGTTCGGCCGCCTCTACGACCAGTACAGCGACACCGTGTACCGGTACATCTACTACCGGGTCGGCGGCAAGGCGACCGCCGAGGACCTCACCAGCGAGACCTTTCTGCGGGCCCTGCGCCGCATCAGCACCTTCACCTGGCAGGGCCGGGACTTCGGCGCCTGGCTGGTCACCATCGCCCGCAACCTGGTCGCCGACCACTTCAAGTCCAGCCGCTTCCGGCTGGAGGTCACCACCGGCGAGATGCTCGACGCCAACGAGGTGGAACGCTCCCCCGAGGACTCCGTCCTGGAATCCCTCTCCAACGCGGCCCTGCTGGACGCCGTACGACGGCTCAACCCGCAGCAGCAGGAGTGCGTGACGCTCCGCTTCCTCCAGGGCCTCTCCGTCGCGGAGACCGCCCGTGTGATGGGCAAGAACGAAGGCGCCATCAAGACCCTCCAGTACCGGGCCGTGCGCACCCTCGCCCGGCTCCTGCCGGACGACGTACGCTGACGTCCGGCCGGGCGCCGACACCGAGCGCGACGCCCAAATCACGTTCCGTTAAAGCCCGTTGACTTTCCCAGCCGATCATCCGTCGTCCGTAACCCAAGTGCCGCGCCAGTCGTTGTGCGGGATACAGGCTCCCTGTGGTCACGTCATGGCCGACCCTGATCACCTGATCGTGTGGAAGTGGTCATGGGCGTGCAACCCTCAGGACCCCCTGGGGAGTCCGACCGTCATGACGAGAGGAGGTGCCGCCAGTGATCGCGAACGTATCGGCCCACCGGCGGGCGAACGCCTTCGCCCAGGCCCTGGAGGAGCAGTCCGCCCGGGACACGGCGGCCGAGCAGTCCGAGGGCCCGGCGCCGGCCGGCGAACGGACGGAGCAGGGCGAGTTGCTGGCCCTCGCCACGGATCTCGGCGCATTGCCCAAGCCGCAGCTCGACCCGGAGGTCAAGGTCGTCCAGCGGGCCCAGCTCGTGGCCGCGATGGAGGCCATGCTGCAGGAGGGCGGGGCGGCCGGCCCTACGGTGCCCGAGCAGAGGAGAAGGAGCGAAGCGGCCGACGCGGAAGGGCGGTGGTGGGAGACGGGCAGCCGGTCCCACCGGGCCAGGGGGGCGCACCGGGCGAGCCCGCTGGGGAAGCTCCGACCGCGTACCCGGCTGACCAAGGGGCTGGCGGCGGGCGGACTCAGCGTCGGAGTGGCCGCCGGAGCCTTCGGGGGCGTCGCCGCCGCGAGTTCCGACGCCCTGCCCGGCGATTCGCTGTACGGCCTCAAGCGGGGCATCGAGGAGTTCAAGCTCACCTACCTGGCCGACGGGGACGACGAGCGCGGCCAGACCTACCTCGACCAGGCATCGACCCGGCTGAGTGAGGCCCGGCGGCTGCTGGAGCGTGATCGCGGCGGGCACCTCGACCACGAGTCGATCGGTGAGATCCGCCGCACCCTCTCGGGCATGCAGCACGACGTCACCGAGGGCCACCGCCTGCTGCACGAGGCGTACGAGCGCGATCCCGGCTCGCTCGGCCCCATCCAGGCCCTGTCCACCTTCTCGCGCTCCCACCGCGAGGTGTGGGGCGCGGTGCGCGACAGGCTCCCGGTCCAGCTCGGGGACGTCAGCGACCAGGTCTCGTCCGTCTTCGACGCCATAGACGAAGAGGTCGGGCCGCTCCAGTCCCTGCTCCCGCGGTCCCCCGCCCGGACCGGCGAGGGCGCACAGGAGGGCTCCGGCTCCCCGTCCGAGGGCTCCTCCGGCACCCGCCACCCGACGACGCCGAGCGCCGGTCACGGCTCTTCCGCCGGCCGCGAGTCCAGCAGCAGCAGCCCGAGCGACTCGGCCACCGGCAGCGTCCACGAGGGCCTGATCGGGGGAGGCACGGGCGGGCTGCTCGACCCACCGAAGAGCAGCGGCAGCGCCGCCTCCCCGTCCACCAGCAAGACCCCCAGCAGCGAGCCGGACATCACCCTCCCGCCACTGCTGCCGGGCCTGCTGCCCGGCCTGGGCATCGACAGCGAGGACGCCGACTAGGCCGACCACAGGGCACACACGCGACGGTGGGGGCCCCTCCCGTGAGGGGCCCCCACCGTCCTGAGCAGACCGTTCCTGATGAGGCCGTCCTGTATGAGGCCGTCCTGTATGAGGCCGTCCTGATGAGGCACTGCCGAGAACAGGCCCTAGAAGAACACCGACCGGCGCTGCACCAGCAGCTTGTACAGCGTGTGCTGGATCTGCTCGCGGACCTGGTCGGTCAGGTTGAACATCAGCATCGGGTCGTCCGCGGCCTCCGGCGGATAGCCCTCCGTCGGGATCGGCTCACCGAACTGGATCGTCCACTTCGTCGGCAGCGGGATCGCGCCCAGCGGCCCCAGCCACGGAAAGGTCGGCGTCAGCGGGAAGTACGGGAACCCCAGCAGCCGCGCCACGGTCCTGGCGTTACCGATCATCGGGTAGATCTCCTCCGCCCCGACGATCGAGCAGGGGATGATCGGCGTGCCCTTGCGCAGCGCCGTGGAGACGAAGCCGCCCCGCCCGAACCGCTGGAGCTTGTACCGCTCACTGAAGGGCTTGCCGATGCCCTTGAAACCCTCCGGCATCACCCCGACCAGCTCACCCGCCCCGATCAGCCGCTCGGCGTCCTCCGCGCAGGCCAGGGTGTGGCCCAGCTTGCGGGCGAGTTCGTTGACCACCGGCAGCGCGAACACCAGATCGGCCGCGAGCAGCCGCAGATGCCGGCCCGCCGGATGGTGGTCGTGCACGGCGACCTGCATCATCAGCCCGTCCAACGGCAGCGTCCCGGAGTGGTTGGCGACGATCAGCGCACCGCCCTCGGCCGGGACGTTCTCGATGCCCTTCACATCGACCCGGAAGTATTTCTCGTACACCGGGCGCAACAGGGACATCAGGACCTGGTCGGTCAACTCCTCGTCGTAACCGAAGTCATCGACCTCGTAGTCCCCGGTCAGCCGCCGGCGCAGAAAGGCCAGGCCGCTAGCGACCCGCTGCTCCAGGCCACGGTCCCGCTGCTGCGGCGGCTGTTCCTCTCCGGTCACGGGAACCTCATCCTGCGCCGGGTACCGTCCCGGGAGGGGCTGGACCTCGCGCACCGCCGCGGGCTCGCCCGTGCGCCGGCTCCCCGTGCTCCGGCGCCGCGCGGACCGCGCCACGGCGGAGCCGCGGGACCGGTCGTCGTCGAACGGAATGACCTTGGCGTCCGGCATCGTTGCTGCGCTCCTCAATCGGCGCTCTGCGTCTGGGGGTGGCCGCTGCCCGGCAGGGACAGCGCGGCGATCCGGTCGATGGCCCCGGCCAGGACCTCCGGCGGCAGCAGCCCGGGACCGCGGCTGCGCGCGAAGTCCGCGAAGCTCTCCGCGGTCGTGAATTTCGGCTGGAACCCGAGGGTCTCGCGCATCTGATCGGTCGACACGACCCGGCCGTGGGTGAGCAACCGGATCTGCTCGGGTGAGAAGTCCGTCATACCCAGCGTACGCACCAGCGAGCCGGTCCAGGTGACCGCGGGCAGCAGCAGCGGCACCGTGGGCCGCCCGAGGCGTCTGGAGCACTGCGAGAGCAGCAGGACACCGTCGCCGGCGATATTGAACGTGCCGCTGTTGAGCGTGGACCGGGCCGGCTCGTGCGCGGCGATCCGCAGCACGTCGATCACATCGTCCTCATGCACGAACTGCAGCCGCGGGTCGTAGCCGAACACGGTCGGCAGGACGGGCAGCGAGAAGTACGCGGCGAGGGGTGTGTCGGCGTTGGGCCCCAGGATGTTGGCGAAGCGCAGAACGCACACGGCCACGTCGGGGCGCCGCCGCGCGAAACCGCGTACGTACCCCTCGACCTCCACCGTGTCCTTGGCGAAGCCTCCGCTGGGCAGCGACTTGGGCGGGGTGGTCTCGGTGAACACGGCGGGGTCGCGGGACGCCGACCCGTACACATTGGTACTGGACTTGACGACCAGGCGCCGCACGGTCGGCGACTTCTGGCAGGCCCCGAGCAGCTGCATGGTGCCGATGACGTTGGTCTCCTTGACCGTGGCCCGGCTGCCACTGCCCAGCGCCATGCCGGTCACATCCAGGTGTGCGACGGTGTCGGCGGCCGTCTCGGCGAGGACCCGGGCGATGGTGGGCTGCCGGATGTCGGCCTGGATGAAGTCGGCCCCGCCGAGGTGGTGCTCGGGCGGCACCGCGTCCACGGCGACGACTCGGTCCACCTGGGGGTCACGCTGGATCCGCCGGACGAAGCGGCCGCCCAGCTGCCGGGCCACGCCGGTCACGAGCACGACCTTGCCCAAGATCAGCGCCTCTCTTCCGTATGCCCCCGTGTTCGAGTCAACTTAGCGGGTCGACGTTGCGCTGTGATGACCACCCGATGCCCGAGGCGACCGAAATTCCCCAGTCGGAATACGCCTGTGGCCCCCCATCGCTCCGGATGGGGGGCCACAGGCGTAGCTCTCGCGGCTCGCGTCGAACCCTACTTCTTGTTGCGACGCTGAACGCGCGTGCGCTTGAGCAGCTTGCGGTGCTTCTTCTTGGCCATCCGCTTGCGCCGCTTCTTGATAACAGAGCCCACGACTACCCTCGCTCACTTCTCATCACTCGGTGCTGGGCGCCATGGGCCCATACGACCTACGAGGGGCTAGCCTACCCGCCCCAGGGCTGAGGTCGTAATCGAGGTGCTCCGGGCGGCCGCCCGGAGCCGCCGTCAGGCCGTTTCGACCCCCACATAGCTCTCGCGGAGGTACTCGTGGACCGCTTGCTCCGGGACGCGGAAGGACCGCCCCACCCGGATCGCGGGCAGATGACCGCTGTGCACCAACCGGTACACGGTCATCTTCGACACTCGCATCACCGCGGCGACTTCCGCCACGGTAAGGAATACGACCTCGTTCAGAGGCCTCTCGCCAGCAGCCATCACACACCTGAACCTTCCGCACTCGACGGCCACCGGCTTCCCCTTCCGGTGACTCTTCGTCGTTGCGCGCTCACTCCCCAGACTAGATGCGGGTGATGCGAGTGGGGAAGAGGTGCACCCATCGGCGGCCTACTGTGACAGACACGCTCGTTTGAGTACGTAGCGGGTAAGCGGACGGTAGTAAGCGGACCGCACCGCGTCATCAAGTGGAACGACGACGGACACCCGCCCCTCGGCCTCACCCACGAACGGGGCGGGGTCGTCGGTGTCCGCAAGGCCCATGGCCTCGAACCCCAGTTGACCTGCTCCGCAGACCCAGCCGTGGTCCCCGATCACCAGCTCGGGCAGCGGCCCGCCGGCCTCCGCCGCGGCGGCCAGTACGGTCCGAACCGGCAGCGGGGAGTGCGTGTGTGCGCCGGGCTCACCACCGGGGCGTTCGGCCGTGGCCGCTCGGACCAGCGCGACTCCCCGTACGTAATCAAGGTTGTGGGTACGTAGTCCGAACCGGGTCGTTATGTCGACACAGCGACCCTGCGCGGGGGTGAGAACGTCACATCCCGCCGCCGACAGGGCGTCCGCCAAGGCTGCGTAGAACCCGAGCAGGCGGTGTGGGTGCCCGGTGCCGAACAGCACCGGCGCGCCGTGCCGGGCCGCGACCGCGATCCGCTCCGCGAAGGCGTCCAGCGCGGCCACGGTCAGTTCCGGGTCGATCACATCAGGGCCGGACGTGTGCCGGGGATCAGCCGACACCCCGCATCTACTCGCCATCAGCTCGATCAAGTCCCTCTGCTCCCAGGACAGTTCGGGATCAATCCCGATCAGGACACGGGGATCACGAGCGGCGAAGAGCCGGTAACTGCGCAGGCTCGCCTCCCGCGAGGTGGCCACCGTCCCGGCGATACGGGCGGCCAACAGATGCGCACGGAGCGCTCCGGTGCTCAACACGCAAGTGATGCTGACGGACCACAGGCACCACCGGGTCAAAAACCCGCAAGAACCCCACACATGGCCCAACGACGGCCAAGAACAGAGCTGCTGAGCGATCAAGCGAAGTGGCATGCGGCAGCACCCCAAAGGGGCGCGACTGTGTCGATGCGAGGGCAGCGCCCCAAAGTCTGCAGCACCCCAAAGGGGCGCGGGGAACTGCGCGACCAGCCACAACGGCGCCGCAGCCGACAACGCAACCCCCACCCAACGCTCACAAACGCCCCGGTCCAGCCGACCTGCGAGGGCAGCGCCCCAAAGTCTGCAGCACCCCAAAGGGGCGCGGGGAACTGCGCGACCAGCCACAACGGCGCCGCAGCCGACAACGCAACCCCC
>NZ_JBSGBN010000034.1:73797-77230 GCF_053601275.1 Streptomyces sp. NPDC004752
CACCCAACGGTCACAAACGCCCCGGTCCAGCCGACCACGGACAGCAACCCCAAAGGGGCGCGGGGAACTGCGCTACCAGCCACGATGGCGCCGCAGCCGACCGACGGCACATACACGGCCCCACCCAGCGGAGCGCTTACGCCAACAGCCCCCGCAGCGGGAACACCGCCCCGCGGGTCGCCCGTACGGCCTGGTCCAGACGGTCTGCCGGGTCGTACCCCGACTCCCAGTCGGCCCACGACACGGGCCAGCGGCCGTCGGTCATCCGCATCGGCCCCAACTGCCGCGTACGGGCGTAGACATGCTGCCGCCACCCCTCGGGGATCACCGTCTCCGGCGCCACCGGCCGCCCCGCCGCGATCCCCACCAGATGCGTCCACGAGCGCGGCACGACGCCCACCACCTCGTACCCGCCCCCGCCGAGCGCGATCCACCGGCCGCCCGCGTGCTCGTGCGCCAGCTCATGGCACGCCAGTTGCACCGCCCGCTGCGCGTCGAGCGAGACCGCCAGATGGGCCAGTGGATCCTCGAAGTGCGTATCGGCCCCGTGCTGCGTCACCAGCACCTCGGGCCGGAAGTCGGCGAGCAGCTCCGGCACCACGGCATGGAACGCCCGCAGCCACCCCGCGTCCCCGGTACCGGCCGGCAGCGGCAGGTTCACCGCGGACCCCGCCGCCGACTCCGCCCCGGTCTCCTGCGGCCACCCGGTCTGCGGGAACAGCGTCCGGGGGTGCTCGTGCAGCGAGATCGTCAGGACCCGCGGATCCTCCCAGAACGCCGCCTGCACCCCGTCCCCGTGGTGCACGTCCACGTCCACGTACCCGACCCGCTCGGCCCCCAGCTCCAGCAGCCGGGCGATCGCCAGCGCGGCGTCGTTGTAGATGCAGAACCCCGACGCGGCCCCCGGCATCGCGTGGTGCAGCCCGCCCGCGAAGTTCACCGCGTGCAGCGCGTCCCCGTGCCACACCGCCTCCGCGGCCGCCACCGACTGCCCCGCGATCAGCGCGGACACCTCGTGCATCCCGGCGAACGCGGGATCGTCCACCGTCCCCAGACCGTACGAACCGTCCGCCGACCCGGGATCCGCCGAGGCCGCCTTCACCGCCTCGATGTAGTCCTCCCGGTGGACCAGCCGCAGCGTGGAGTCCCCCGCCGACTTCGCCGCGACGACCTGCACCGCGCGATCGAGCCCAAGGGCACCCACCAGTCTCCGGGTCAGCTCCAGCCGGACCGGGTCCATCGGATGGCCCGCGCCGAAGTCATAGCCCGTTACCGCCTCGTCCCACATCAGCTGTGCGCGGCCGCTCATGCTCGCCACCGTATCGGTCCGCCCGGACCTCGAACGAGCGGGCGTACACCACCGTCACCAGCACCAACACCATCGGCACAAGCATCGCCCCGCGGTAGCCCCAGGCGTCCCCGAGCGCCCCCACCAACGGCGAACCGATCAGAAAACCCACGTAGTTGAAGATATTGAGCCGGGCGATCGCCGCGTCCGAGGCCCCCGGGAACAGCCGCCCGGCCGCCGCGAACGTCTGCGGCACCAGCACGCACAGACCCAGCCCCAGCAGAGTGAATCCGAGCATCCCGGCCCACGCGCCCGGCGCGGCCGACACCACCGCGAACCCGGCCGCCGCCACCAGCGACCCCAGCCGTACGACCGCCACCGCCCCGAACCGCCGCACCCCGAAGTCCCCCACGGCCCGGCCCACCAGCGTGGTCACCATGTACACGTTGTACGGAACCGTCGCCAGCTGCTCCGAACTCCCCAGCACATCCTTCAGGTACTTGGCGCTCCAGTTGGAGACGGTCGAGTCCCCGATGTACGCGAAGGTCATCACCAGACACAGCGGAAGCAGCGCCCTGAAGACGACACCCCCACCGTCCGCTCCGCCTTTCCCGACTTTCCCGTCCTTCTCGCCCGGCCCGCCCGACTCGCCCGACTCGCCCATCTCGTCTGCCGTGGGAGCCGGTTGGCCGTCCACGTACCACCGGCTTCCCACCAGGACCGCCGGCAGCAGCACGGCCACCACCGGCAGATACGACACCCACAGCGCCAGCGTCCAGTGCGCCCCGGCCCAGGCCAGCGAGGCCCCCACGATCCCGCCCAGGCTGTACACGGCATGGAAACTGAGCATGATGCTGCGCCCGTACGCCCGTTGCAGGCTCACCCCGAGCATGTTCATCGAGGCGTCCAGCGCGCCGACGGCCAGTCCGAACGCCGCGAGCGCCATGGCCAGCGCGGCCAGTTCACGGCCGGCGCCGACCCCGAGCAGCGCCAGCAGCACCACGGGCTGGGACCAGCGCAGCACACGGCTGGGCCGGACGCGCTTCACCAACTGCTCGGTGGTCACACTGCCGACCCCGGCGAGGACCGGTACGGCGGCCAGGAAGACGGGCAGCAGGGCATCTGAGACGCCGTACCGGTCCTGAATGGCCGGAATGCGGGTCACGAGGAGGGCGAACGCGGCGCCCTGGGCGAAGAAGCCGAACGCCAACGAGGCCCTGCCGCGCCGCAGCTCATCTGTCATGGCCGCGAGCGTAGGGCCCCGGGATACCCATGGGTAGATCCAGCCAAAGATGAATTCCCCTCACCTTTCGGTGATGAGCGTCACGGCCATGGGACCGACGGCTTCATATCAGCAGGTCGGCCAACTCCCGCATGTCGGAAAAGAGTTGCCGGGCGCCGGACAGCTTCTCCGGTGGCGTCATGCCGGTGAACCCGCACACATCCATCCCGGCCGCGACGGCCGCCCGCACACCCAGCGGGCTGTCTTCCACAACAACACACCGCGCGGGAGCGACCCCCATCCGCTCGGCGGCGTACAGGAACAGATCCGGCGCCGGCTTCCCGCGCCCCACGTCCTGAGCACTGAAGATCCTGGAGTCCTCGAACCACCGGTCGACCCCGGTCGTCCGATGCCCCACCCGGATCCGCTCATGGCTCCCGGAAGACGCCACACAGTACGGCACCCCGTCCGCGACCAGCTTCTCCAGCACACCGACGATCCCGCTCACCGGCTTCAACTCCCGCTCGAACGCGGCGAACACACGCGCATGGAAGAGGTCGTCGAAGTCGTCCGGCAGCCGCTGCCCGGTCCGTTCCGCCACCAGATCGTGCACGCGATGCATGGCGGCGCCCATGTAGTCACGCAGGGAGTCCTCGTAGGAGGTCGGATGGCCCAGTTCGGTGAGATGGGCGGCGAGCAACCGGTTGGAGATGGGCTCGCTGTCCACGAGCACCCCGTCGTTGTCGAAGATGACCAGGTCATAGCGCATACCTCGACCCTAAACGCAGAAGACCCCGCATCATAACGATGCGGGGTCTTCTTCAATTTTAGTTCGGCGGTGTCCTACTCTCCCACAGGGTCCCCCCTGCAGTACCATCGGCGCTGTAAGGCTTAGCTTCCGGGTTCGGAATGTAACCGGGCGT